>NZ_JAIQXU010000011.1 GCF_020166395.1 Deinococcus betulae
GAGTCCTTTGTCAGCCCGGTCGAGTGTCTTGGTGATCCAATTCGCTGTCCCTATTGGGACGTTTAAGGGCTCCCCCCTCGTTTCACTTGGCTCAATGGCTTTAGCTGCTTTCAACAAGGCCTCAGCTGTAGATAGAGTCAGATTGACCTTATCCACTTGAGTCCCTACGAGGATCAAGCCTCCCCCCAAAGCGAAGACCAACAAGAGACTCAGCGACTTTATCCAGTCAGCAGGATCCGTGGTATAGAACGCGACCCCTGCGAGGGCGAGGGTCGCCAGCGTGCCGCCTGAAGCTCCCATACGTGTCCAAAAGAGACGATCTCTTGTCGCCCTGAGTTTCAAAAACTCGGCAGCAACATCAGCAGACGCCTTTGAAAAAGCCGGATGCCAGGCCAAATCATGTGTACAAGCTTGAAAGAGGGCGTTGCCCTCCCGAAGCGTTTCCTTCTTCAGAACCGGCAGGCAATGGGCTGCGAGATCCAGCGCCGCATCGAGGAGCAGACTGCCGGCATCTGTGTTGTCCTGAAGGCTCGTGCGCCCGTCAGGACTGTTGGCTTGATCCTGCTGCCTGATGGTCACCGTTCGCACGCCAGCCTATCCCTATCCCGGTCCAGCCGAGGGTGATACGCCGGGCGCCCTCTCTTGCTGTTCCAGTACCCGGCCGCAGCAACCGCTTTGCAGCTTTTGAACCCGCCCGCAGGGATGGGGTCAGCGGAAGCGACGGAAAGAAAAGGCAGCTTTTTCACAGGTTGCCTCTTGATGGACCAGAGACGCAGTCTGCTCATATCCGGTTCGATTTGGCGAGATTGCACCGCCGGCACAGGAGCTGCAGATTGTTCGCCGTATTCGCTCCGCCAAGGCTGTGGGGAATCACATGGTCGAACTCCAGGTAATTGCTGTCGCCACACTGCACGCACTTGCCCTGATCGCGCTGCCAGACTTCCAGCTTCACATGTTGCGGAATCGAACGGCTGGCCCGCTCGGTCTGCGGCATCAGCAGGAGGCGTTTATTGATCCGCACAAGAGCATCCAGCGTCGCCCCCAGCAGTACCGGCTGCTGCACATGGTGGTACGAGCCGTTTCCCTTCTTGACCCCCAGCGATAGATTCACGCCGTCAGGCAGTTCTTCAATCATCAGCACCTTGCCGTACTGGATATTCCAGCCACCTTCCGACGCGCTGCTGAAGTGAATCTGGCGGCTCGTGACGGTCAGTCGTCCTGGGATATCGCGGATTCGGGTGGCCGTGACTTGGCGGTAAGTGGCTGTACATTCGAAATGGGCGATCTCGCCCGCCTCAAGAAAGAGACTGCTGTGAATGGTTGGCAGGTGGCCCGCCCGGATGCTGGTGGCCTGCTTCAGTTCCGACAGTTCCTGGCGCAGATGCTGCACCATTGTGTGAGGGACTTCTAGCAGGTGAACCAGTGAATTGAACGTCCCCTCTTCTTCAGGCGTGATCGTGCCGTCTGACCGCGCCAGAGCGAACATACGTTCCAGCAGACGGAGGGCGTCAGACCGCACAAATTCCAGAGCCTGACGCGCACTCAAGCGCTCCTGGTCAATGACACTCTGCAGGTCAGTCCATTCGTGGTACTCCATGACGCTGTCTGCGCAGGCGGCCACAAACCGAGTGCGAAAGCGGCGAAGGCCTTCCTCTATCTGCCGGCGACAGTGCGCGCAGAGCCCCTGGCCATCAAGACGGTTCATCAGGGTGCTGTTTGCCCGGCAGCGCCGGCAGCTCTGGCCAGACGGCGCACTGAGGGGCGCGGAGCGTAAAGGCGCCCAGTCCTGCATGGAAGGCACGGTCGGGTGCTGGGCAGATGAGGGGGATGGGGGGACAGGTAAGGGGGGCTCGTCCAGCACCACACCTCCAAGTGATTCCAGCAGTGCCTGGAGCCCACCATTGAACCCCTGACCCACCGCCGCCACGCGCCACTGTCCCTGATGGCGGTACAGCTCCAGCAGCATGACAGCGCGCTCTGCCTGGAACATGTTGCCTTTGACTGCAAAGTCTGCACGCACACCGGCAGCGTCGCCCAAGCGCACCAGGCCGTCACCTAAAGCGGAGAAGTTCTGATGATCAGAAGTGGCCACCAGCAAGAGCCGATGAATCCCAAGTGGCAAACGGGAGAAATCAATCCGAACTAAGGCCCGTTGCAGGTCCAGTGTCAGGGATTTTTCGGGACTGCTCGGCTGGTTATAGAACACGAAGTAGCGGTCATCCGAGAGGTGGCGCTGTTCATCAAGGCCGAAGAGGCTGATGTCCGCATCCGTCATGCCGGGCAACTGAACATTCAGGAAGACAGACTGTTCAGTGGTCAGCGATATCAGTGGCAGCCGCTGGCCGCGCTGAAGGGAGTTAGCCATTCACGCCTTCACATGCACAGCGCTGAACTTTTTCAAGGTTGTGGTTGACGGAAATGACGATGCCCTTGCTGACTTTGCCCATGCTGATTGCTGTGCCTCCCAGAGACGAGAATGCCCTCTCTCGTTTGTCCCTCTGTTATGCGACGCCAGGCATGACGGAGCTATAACTGAAGGCGACAGAGCTTCCTGAGCGTGGAGTGAACGCAATCAAGCGGACCGCGGGGCAAGTCACGTCTGGGCGGCAGTGTAGCGGGCGGCGAACTCGGCGGGTGGGACGTAGCCCAGGCTGGCGTGCAGTCGGCGGCGGTTGTCGAGGTCCGCAATACACCAATTCATGTGCCGCCGGGCGTCGTTCAGATCGACGTACTCTTGCAGATCGACCTCCCCGGTCTTCAGGGTCTTGTCGAAGCTCTCCATCTTGGCGTTGTCATAGGGATTGTCCGTTCTAGACATGCTTGGCGTGATGCCCGCAGACCACAGGCGGTCCACGTAGACCCGGCTCGCGTCTTGCACACCCTGGTCCGAGTGACGCAGCAAGCCTGGGGCAGGACAACGCGCGGCCAGCACGCAGGCCAGGTAGACGAAGCCCTGCTGAATCCGCACAGACGTCAGATCGGCTTGCCACACCTGATCTGGTCGCACTGGAATGACCTCGCGCAGGAGGTTGGGAAAGCGCTTCTCGTTGTGGCGGGAATTTGTCGTCGCCCGGAAGCGGCGCTTCGGGCAGCACAACAAGCGGCGTTCCCGCATCACCGGTTAGCTGGACGGCCTCGTCGTGCCAGCTCGCGGGTCACGTGCAGATACCCCTACCCGATGAACGCCTCCACCACCGCCTCGATGTCATCGACCAGCGCCTGATCGGGGTCCACCTCCTCCCGGTGCTGCTGTTCGTAGAACCATGAGCGGCTGACCCCATGCAGTTCACACAAGCGACGCACCGACACCTCAGCATGCGCGGCGCGCGCATCCTCGATCAGTTGGTGCCTGCGTTCGAGCGGTACGTCCATAGCGACTTTTCAGGATCGTGTTCTCCAGCGACAACTGCCCGCAGAACCGCTCTATCTCGGCAATCCGCTGTTCTAGCGACTGGTCGGGTTTGGCTAATCGGTGAAGGCCGCTTCCCCTCGGGCTTCGACTTCCTTGCGCCAGCGGTGAATCAGGCCAGGCGAGAGGGCGTATTCCCGGCAAAGCTGGGCGGTCGTTTGTTGACCCCCATTGACCTGGTTCACGATATCGAGTTTGAACTCACGGCTGTGGGTGCGTCCGGGCAGAGGGGCTCCTTCGGTGCCGACTGCCTTGCCTCCTGGTCCGCTCCTGGGGGGTCATTCCACACCTCTCCTCCCCCTCAGCTCTAACAGGTAGAGCCGCACGCCTCTTCAGGTCGCGGTGAATACAGGCAGAGTGAAGGCGCCCAAGAAAAAGCCCCCACGGGTGTGGGGACAGAGAGAGCCGAAGGCCGGTTAGAAGGCTGCGGCGCCAGCTTCCGCGACGGTCTGGTCCTGTTCCCCCGTGCCGCCACTGACGCCAATAGCACCCACGACCTCACCGTCACGCTTGAGGGGAACGCCACCCGCGAAAATCATGACGCGCCCACCGTTCGAGGCGTGAATGCCGAAGAACTGGCCACCCGACTGACTTTCGGCCGCAAGGTCTTTGGTCGAGATGTCAAAGGCCCGCGCGGTGAACGCTTTGTTGATAGAAATGTCGATGCTGCCAATCCAGGCTTTGTCCATACGGACATGGGCGACCAGATTGCCACCACTGTCCACCACAGCGACGTTCATGGGCTGGCCAATCTCTTCGGCTTTCTGTTCGGCGGCGGCGATCACTTGGCGGGCGTCAGCAAGGGTCAACATAAGGCTCCTTTGGAAACGGGGACGACAGGAAAAGTAGAAACGAGGCGTCCCTGCGCAGCATAGGCAACAGGCGCCTGACCTGCCCTGAGCAACAGTTCACCCTGAGGTCTCAGCAGGCGTGGTACTTGAGCTGAAGCTGGCCCCTCGCACACCACCAACGTGGCTAAGGGGTTAGGTGTGAGGGATGAACCCCAGGGCCTCACGGGGCGGGCGAAGAAACAGGCCCCGGTAGGTGACATCGACGAAGCCATGCTCCTGGGACAGCACGCCCCCAGACTCAAGCAGCATCAGGAGAGGTTCATAGGGCTCGTCACAGAAGGCCGGAACCAGCCACCGCTTGCCCAGGATGTCTTTGACCAGGGCAAACTGGAGCATCCACAGGGCGAGCCTTTGAATCAGCGGCGAAACCGCGAGGGATTGAACGAAGTCCAGATGAGATGCGGGACTGCCCAGTGTCGGCAGGATGATCCCGGCTACGTTGAAAAAAGGCCAGTGGGGCGGCCGCGCCAGAACAGCGAACCATGAGGCCCGCCGCAGGTACTCCCGGAAAAGCAGGACGTGGAAGTCAGGATCAGTGGGCTCGGCCTGCCAGTCCACCTGCTGGAGCCGGGCCAGGGTGGCGTTGACGTGAGAGTGGGCTTCGGGTTTGTGCCTGAGGCTGTGCATTCGCCGCTGCTCAGGTAAGGGCAAAGGGCTGGGGCAACGTAAGCAGTTCAAGCCAGACCTCACGGGCAGCCTCATCCTGCCAGCCATCCCCCACCTGCGAGAGTTGCCACAGCGCTTCATCCATCCAGGCGCACAGCAGCACGTCCGGCCACATCTGGTGCTCCAGCGGGGTCAGGTCGATGTGCTGGCTGTAGCCGCGCAGGAAGGTGGCCCACTGGGCCGGGGTCATCAGCTGCGCCGGGCCGCTGTGGAGGCTGGGGTCCAGGTGAAACGAGAGGGCCGTCAGCGCAAGGTCGTACACACGCGGCATCCGCGCGGCGTTGTCTGGGTCAACTAGCACCGGCTCACCAGACGGCAGGTAGACGAGATTGGCCGCCTTATGGTCCCAGCTGCAATTGACCATCGGCAGGGGCTGGCTGACGGCGCGTGGGAGGGCCCCGGTCAAATACTGGATCTGCCGCTCAGCCAGCAGGGCGGCGGGCCTGGCCGTGCTGAGCTGGGCCCTGGCCAGGCCCTCAAGGACCTCGTCGCTCAGGGCCTGGAGGTCGCTGGCCGTAAAGGCGCGCACGGCCGCCAGGTGTGGCAGGTCAAACGTCTGATCTGGCCCCGCCGCGTGAATCTGTCCCAAAAGAGCGCCAGCCCTCTCTAGGTCCTGGTCCAGCCCCTGATAGCGCCGGCCCTCAACGAAGGGGTACAGCACCCAGCGGGAGGAGTCGCCGGCGCCCTCTGGCAGGAGGACAGTTGGGCCAGGGAGGGGGGCAAGAACCTGGACACCGGCCTGGGCGAGGGCCTGACTCCAGGCGGCGATTCCCGGCGCGTGGTTCAGACTGGTCCGTTTGAGGACAGCCCGGCAGTCAATCAGCTGGAGGGCCCAGACATCGGCGTGGGCGCTGAGCCGCACCGCCTGGGTGTGAGGAGGAAGATCAAATTGCGCCAGCAGGGGGGCAAGGTTCATGGGGCCACGGTAGCGGCCACAGCGTGACGGCCGGATGACGGCGACAGGGGTAGGCCTGCTCAGGCCTTTGACGGCCTCTCAGGGTTGTCTTTAGCGCACTTTCCAGGCCTGAGCAACAGCTGCCGCTCCCGCTGGATCGAAGGCCTGAAGTTCACGTCGGTTGCGGGGCGTGGTGGGACGCGCAGCAAAGTAAGCCAGAGTCAGCTCGGCAAAGTATTCCTCTGACCGGCTCATGGCATAAGCGTCAAATTCGGCGTCGGTGTAGTGGCCTGTCTTCCGGGCCTCTTGAAAGGCCGCCAGGACAGCAGGGTGACGAAAGCCGTGGGCGCGGTCATCGTAGGCGTGCGTCAGTTCGTGCAGCAGGAGGTTGTACTGGCCATGCAAAGCAATTAGGCCCTGAGGGTCAACCAGCACAATATCGCCGCGTTGCGCAGTCTGACTCCGAAGGCGGACGTACCAGGCCTGGGGTGCCAATCCCCCCGGCTCAACCCTGGGGTCAATCCACACTCTCACGCGCCGCAGTTGGCTGTGGCTCTGGGCCGGCAGGACGCGGAGGGCTTCTTGCAACTGCTCCTCAACCCGCCAGAGCAGGCGGTCTTGCAACGCCGGGTCGGCCCGCAGAGCAGGCGCCAGAAGAACCGTGAACCCAGCCAGGGTCTGGCCCTGAACCTCGGCGAGGTCCGTCGGAGCAGAGAGGGTGTCACCCACCGTGCAGGCTGAACACAGAAGACCCAGACAAAAAAGCAAAATGCGCATGACTCCAGAGGTTTACGCTCTCGGCTGATCCAGCGTTCCGTCTGGATTCACCTGACTGAAGATTTCGGAGCTATGGAAGGAGAGCAGCGACGCGGCCGGCGGCTTGTGCGCCGGAGGCTGGAACACAGTTCAAACAATTGGCGCCGCGTTCAAGAAGCTGACTGCTACCCAAGGCTCATGCATCCTGATGCCCAAACCTCTGTTAAGCCCTGCACATCTGGAGCGCACACCGCTTTTTCTTCCGGTGCCCAACCCGTCTGAATGGCAGGAAGCTGCAAGCGAGGAAACGATAGCCTGCCATACACCTATGCGGCGTACACACACCCCAGGTATCCATGCAGCAGTAGGGCAGTTCAGCAGCGTCGCCGACCAAGCGCATGGCTCGCCTCGTTGGCTCGCCTGCCCACTTCAATCTGATTGAAGACGTGCCCCAGACCAGGAGCTACAGGATTTTTCTGATGTCCTGGCATGAGAGAGGCGCCGCCAGGTCTTCCCAGCGACGCCCTCACTTCCTCTTTGCTTGAGCCCAGGGTGCTTACCGCCCAGCCAGTAAGCTCCAGATCCCCGGATTGGCCACCCAGCCGTACCACAGGTTAGGCAGCAGGCCCAGCACCGTCACGCCGCCGACGCCCAGCGCCACGGCGAAAGTGGTGGGTGGACGCTGGCCATGAGCGTATTCGCGCGCAGGCGTGCGGTCGGGCATGAACATCAGCATGGCGGGGCGCAGGTAATACACCAGCGCCGCCACACTGGTCAGGGCAGCCAGGACGCTCAGCCAGACGTAGCCGTTCTGGAATGCGGCCTGAAACACCAGATACTTCCCGAAAAATCCCGCAAACGGCGGCAACCCCGCCAGCGAGGCCAGGCAGATGGCCAGCGCCACCGCGTAGCCAGGGTGCCGGTAGTAGAGGCCACGCATGTCGTTGTTCTCAAAACCCGCTTCGCTGCGCTGCAGGGCCGCCACGATGGCCAGGGCGGCGGCCGTCATCAGGGTGTAAATCAGCAGGTAATAGGTGAGGGCCGCGCCGCCCGCCTGGGGCGTGCCCAGGAGGGCCATCGCCAGAAAGCCGGTGTGGGCCACCGCCGAATACGCCAGCATCCGCTTGAAGTTACCCTGCCGCAGCGCCGCAAAGTTGCCGATAATGAGTGTGGCCGCAATCAGGATCTGCAGGACCGAGTGCCAGCCCGGCGCGTCGGCCAGAGCGCCCGAGAACACCCGCAGCATGCCGGCAAAAGCGGCCACCTTGACCACCGTGCTGAGAAAGAGGCTGACACTGGTGGGCGCGCCGCCGTAGACATCGGGCGTCCACTGATGGAAGGGCGCCAGCGCCACCTTAAAGCCAAAGCCGCACAGCAGCAGCAGGGCGCCGCCGACCAGAATGCCCACGTTCTCCGGGTTCAGGCCCTGCACCGAGGCGACCCGCGCGGCAATTTCAGCGTAGTTCAGGCTGCCGGTCGCGCCGTACACAAACGCCAGGCCGTAAATCAGCACCGCGCTGCCCGCCGCACCCAGCAGAAAATATTTGAGGCCCGATTCCTCGGCGCGGCGCGAGCCCTGCAGGGTGGCCAGCACGTAGGAACTCAGGCTCATGATTTCCAGGCCGATCAGCATGACCACGAGGTCGCCCGAAAAGGCGATCAGCAGGCAGCCAGTCACGGCGTACATCAACATGGCGTCAAATTCGGGGAAGGACACGCGGGCCCGCCAGGCGGTGTCCAGCGTGACCAGCAGGGTCATCAGGGTGCCGATGAGCAGCACAAAGGCCAGCAGCAGCGCAGCATTGTCGGCCACGAAGCCGCCGCCAAACGCTGTCAGGCCCCGGTTCCACAGCAGGGCCAGGCTGGCGCCCGACAGCAGCAGGGCGCCGATGTTGATAAAGGTCAGGGTAAGCCTCGGCACCCAGAAGCCCAGCAGGGTACTGGCCAGGGCGCCGGCCAGAACGATCAGCACCGGCAGCATGGGGGTCAGGGCCACATCGGGGGGCGTCAGCATGTCAGTTGCCTCCCAGGGCGCTCAGCACCGTGCGCACGGCCGGCTGCATGAGGTTGAGGGCCGGAGTGGAATACACCCCGAATAGGACGAGAACAGCCAGCGGCAGCGCCAGCACCAGCCATTCGGTGTGCACGAGGTCGCGCACCGTCACCGCACCCCGGGGCCGCGCCTGCCAGAATGTTGTCTGAAAGGCCGTCAGGGCGTAGGCAGCGGCGGCAATCGTTGTGATCCCCGCAATGAAGGTCAGCCACGGCGAGACCTGATAGGCGCCCAGCAAAATCGAGAACTCGCCGATAAAGCCCGCCAGCCCCGGCACGGCAATGGACGCGAACCACAGGGCCATCGTGAGGCCGCTCAGGGCGCCGGCCTGCGTCATGACACCGCCTACGCGGGTCTCCAGGCTGCCAATCCGCTCCTGCACCATGCCCACCGAGAGAAACAGGGCGCCGGTGTACAGGTTCTGGAAGGCCAGCAGGTACATCGCGCCGATGACGGCGGTTTCGTTCAGCGAGAACACACCCAGACCCACAAAACCCATGTGCGAGAGGCCCGCGTAGGCCAGCAGGCGTTTCCAGTCGGTCTGCCGAAAGGCAATCCAGGCTGCGTACAGCGCGGTGAACGCCGCTAGGCCCATCAGAATGGGGCGCAGTTCCAGGCTGGCGTCGGGGAACAGGGGAATGGCGAAGGTAAAGAGGCCATAGCCGCCCACCTTGTACAGGGTGCCCATCACGTCCGGCACGCCCGAGTCGTGATTCTGCTCGTGAAAGTCCGGCAGCCAGGCATGCAGCGGCCACAGCGGCAGCTTGACCGCCATCGCCGCCAGAAAGCCCAGATACAGCCAGGTCTGCGCCGGGCCAGTCACCAGGTGGGCCTTTAGGTCCGTCATGGCGAAGGTAGGGCTGCCGCCCAGGGCCTTGACCCCGATGATGCTCACCAGCATCAGCAGGCTGCCAAACAGGGTGTAGGCCGCGAACTTGACCAGCGCCCGCATGCGCCCAGCCTTGCCGTACATGGCGAGCATCAGCAGAGCAGGAATCAGGGCGTCTTCAAAGAACACGTAGAACAGCAGCAGGTCCTGCGCGGCGAAAATGCCGATCAGGCCCGTTTCCATCGCCAGGATGAGGGACAGCATGGGACCCGGATTGGGAATGCGCCGCGCCGTATACAGGATGGCGATAAAGGACATGAACGCCGTGACCAGCGCCAGCGCGAGGCTGACCCCGCTCAGCTGCACCGAGTAGGTGATGCCCAGCGGCGGAATCCAGTCCCAGCGGAACAGCTCCGAGCCGCCGCCGCGCCAGATGGCCAGGCCCGCGCCCAGGGTCAGCGCAGCGATAAAGCCCGCGACCTCATCCCGGAAGGTCTTCGGCACGACCAGCAGCAGCAGACTGCCCAGCACCGGCAGAAAAATCATGAGGGTCGGCAGCCAGTCGGTCAGCGTGTTCATGCGCCACTTCCAATGGTTTTCAGGGCCCAGTAGCCGATAATCAGGGCGGTGCCCAGCAGCATAGAGACGGCGTAGGCGCGCACAAAGCCGCTTTGCCACAGGGTGAACAGGCCGCCTGGCCCACTGGCGTTGCGCGCCACGCCGCCCAGGGCACCGTCCGTGCCCCGGTCCACGGTGTCCAGCGCCCCGGCAATGGCCCGGCTGGGGTTCCCCACGAGGTTGTCGTACACGGTGTCCAGGTACAGGGCGCGGGTGCTGGTCTCGCCCAGCGGTCCGTCCGCGAGGCTGCCCCGGCGGTGTTCAAGGAATGCCCAGACCAGACCAATCACGCCGGCCGCCACCGCCAGCGCGGTCAGCAGCCATTCGGTGCTTGCAGCGATCTCATGGCCGTGGCTGGGAATGGCGCGGCCCAGGTAGGTGTCAAAGGCGTGCCCGCCCCCCAGGAACGAGGGGATGTTCAGAAAGCCGCCCAGCGTGGCCAGCGCCGCCAGAATGCCCAGCGGCACCTTGGTCAGCAGGTCGGCCTCGTGCGGGTGGCCGTGGCCCCGGTATGCGCCGCGCCACACCAGGAAGTACCAGCGGCCCATGTAGAAGGCGGTCAGCAGCGCCACGCCCAGGCCAATGACGTACAGGCCAGGGTTGGCCTCGTAAGCGGCGGCCAGAATGGCGTCCTTGGAAAAGAAGCCGCTCCAGATGGGAATGCCCGCAATCGCCAGCACGCCCGCCACCGAAACGAGGTGGGTAAAGGGCATGAATTTGTGCAGCCCGCCCATGCGCCGCACATCCTGCTCCTCGTGCAGCGCGTGAATGACGGCCCCCGCCGCCAGGAACAGCAGCGCCTTGAAAAAAGCGTGGGTGAGCAGGTGAAACACGCCCGCCGCGTACGAGCCCAGCCCTACTGCCATAAACATGTAGCCCAGCTGCGAGACCGTGGAAAACGCCAGAATCTTCTTGATGTCGTGCTGGTTGAGGGCTGATAGGGCGCCATACAGGGCCGTGAGGCCCCCCACCCAGGCCACCCACAGTGAGGCGTTCGGGGCCAGCTCATAGAGGAAGTGGCTGCGCGCCACCAGGTACACGCCCGCCGTGACCATCGTGGCCGCGTGAATAAGAGCAGAGACCGGCGTGGGGCCTGCCATCGCGTCCGGCAGCCAGGTGGTCAGGGGCAGCTGCCCGCTCTTGCCCACCGCGCCCACCAGTAGGAACAGGCACGCCAGTTCGATGCCAGCGGCGGCCACCTGCGCGCCCCCCTCTACCCGCTCGGCCAGTTCGGGGATAGAGAGGGTGCCGTACAACTTAAACAGCAGGAACATCCCGAGCATGAAGCCCAGGTCGCCAATCCGGTTCATGATGAAGGCCTTGCGCGCCGCGTTGGAGTTCGCCACGCCCTCGCGGTCGCTGGCTTCGCGGACCTCCTGATTTGAGGCCTCACTGTTGCGGCCATTAAACCAGAAGCCGATGAGCAGGTAACTCGCCATCCCCACGCCTTCCCAGCCCACGAACATCAGGGGGTAGGAATCGGCCAGCACCAGAATCAGCATCATGGCCACGAAGAAATTCAGGAATGCAAAGAAACGCGTGAACTTGGGGTCGTGGCTCATGTACGACAGCGAGTAGACGTGAATCAGAAAGCCGACGCCCGTGATGATCAGGGCCATCAGCGCCGAGAGCTGGTCATACCAGAAGCCCACCGAGAGGTTGGCGTTCAGCGCCATGTTGGGCAGCCAGGCCCACAACGTTTCGTGGGCGGGGGCGTCCCCCTGGCCCAGAAAGCGCAGCACGGCGACGACAAACGCCGCGAACACCGCGCCGGTGGCGAGCAGCCCGCCGGTCTTCGCCGGGAAGAGGCGCGGCAGGCACATGAGCAGCGCGAACGAGAGCAGGGGAATCAGCGGCAGGAGATAGAGGGCAGGCACAGGTGCACTCAACCTTTCAGGGCGGCGAGGTCGTCCACGTTGGTGGTCTCGCGCTTGCGGAAGATGGCGACGATGATCGCCAGGCCAATCGCCACCTCGGCGGCGGCCAGGGTCATCACGATAAAGACGGCGGTTTGCCCGGTGGGGTCGCCCCACGAACGCGCAAACGCCACCAGCGCGAGGTTGGCGGCGTTGAGCATCAGTTCCACCGAGAGAAAGACCATGATGGCCGTGCGCCGGGTCAGCACCCCAATCATGCCCAGGGCAAACAGGATGCCCGACAGGGCCACGTAAGAACTGGTCGGCACCATTACGCGCTCACCTCGCCTTCGCGCCCCGTTTGTAGGGCCGGCTGCCCAGCCGCACGCGGGCCAAAAGAGCGCTGCTCCTGAGCCGTGCCCACTGGGGCTTCTAATTCGTCTGGCACGCCGTCAGGCTGCGCGGCGGGGCGCTGCACCAGGGCCACCGCCCCCACGATGGCGACCAGCAGCAGAATGCTGACCGCCTCAAAGGGCAGCAGAAAGCGGGTCAGCAGCGTCTCCCCCATCTTCAGGGCCGATCCGCCCTCCAGCGCCGCCGCACTGTCGGCCAGTGGGCGCGGGTCTTTGTAAGTGAAGGCCAGCACCACGAAAGCGCCGGCCAGCACGGTCCCGCCGATGCCCGCCAGTTCGCGCACAAACGGCACCGGGTCGCGGCTGGTTACGGGCTGGTTGGCGTTCAGCAGCATGATGACGAACAGGAACAGCACCATCACAGCCCCCGCGTACACGATGACCTGCGTGGCCGCCAGAAACGAAGCGTTCAGGGTGGCGAACAGCCCCGCCACACACAGCAGCGTACCGACCAACCCTAGCGCGGCGTGCACCGCGTTCTTGGCCGCAATGGTGATGATGCCGCCGATGATGGTCAGCGCCCCCAGGAGGATAAAAGCGAGGATCATAGGGGGCCTTGGGCCACAGGTTGTGGGGAGTGGGGAGTGGGAAGTGGGGAAAGAGGGAGGCGGGAGGCGGTGCACCGTGTCTCAACCGCTCGATTCCTCGACCACTCAACCCTGACGTAGTTCAGACCCTCTGACCTCACTGGTACTTCACCCCTTCCAGTTCCTCGCGCACGGCGCCTTCGAGCTGAAAGCCCAGGCGCACGGGTTTGCCCTTCCGCTCGGCTTCGCGGCGCTGGGGCAGGCTGCCGGTCACGCCGACCAGCATGTCCTCTTTCCCATACACGAAGTCGCGGTAGCGGTAATCGGCCATCTCGAACTCGTTACCCATGACCACGGCGCCCGTGGGGCAGGCTTCCTCGCACATGCCGCAGAAGATGCAGCGCAGCATGTTGATTTCGTAGACCTTGGCATAGCGCTCGCCGGGGCTGACCGGCGCGGCGGGGTCGTTCTCAGCCGCTTCTACGTAAATGGCGTAGGCCGGGCAGGCGGCGGCGCACAGCGAGCAGCCGATGCATTTTTCTAAACCTGTTCCTGGGTGCCGCGTCAGGATGTGCCGGCCCCGGAAGCGGGGTTGCAGCGTGGCGCGCTGTTCGGGGTAGCTGACGGTTACGGGCTTCTGAAACAACTTGCCCAGCGTGATGCCCATGCCTTTGGCAATTTCAAGTACGCCCATGGGAGGCTCCTTTCAGGGGGGATGTGGGGGGTGGGGAGTAGGAAGTGGGAAAAGAGGGAGAAGCGGAATGTGGTGCGTGGTTTCTCAACCTCTCGACCTCTCGACTCCTCAACTTCTGGCCCTCGGCCATCTGCCAGTTGCCATCGGCTCTCCACCCCATCAGTCCCCTCCGGCTGAACTCATCTCGCCTTCCCGGCGCACGGTCGGCTGATTCCACAGCACGCGCACGCGGTCGCTCATGACCAGCAGGGCCGCAAGGGCCGCGAAGCTCAGCACGGCCAGGAACCACAGGCCGCCCTGTCCCCGGAAAGCCAGGAACGCGGCGGTCATCACCGTATTGGCCAGCGCCAGCGGCAGCACCAGCTTCCAGCCAAAGCGCATCAGTTGGTCGTAGCGCAGGCGGGGCAGGGTGGCGCGCACCCAGATAAAGACGAACAGGAAGAAGGCAATCTTGGCAATCAGCCACACCAGCGGCCAGTCGGAGATGCCCGGAATGAGGGCGTTCAGGATCTGCGGCCCCTTCCACCCGCCGAAAAACAGGGTCGCCATCACGGCCGAGGCCGTAATCATGTTCACGTACTCGGCCATCTGAAACAGCGCCCATTTGATGGCGGAGTATTCCGTCAGGTAGCCGGCCACAATTTCCTGCTCGGCTTCCGGCAGGTCAAAGGGGGTGCGGTTAGTTTCCGCAAACGAGGAAATCAGGAACAGAGCAAAGCCCAGCGCCTGAAAGAGGAACAGCACCCCGTTCTGCGCCTGCCAGCCCACGATGCCCTGAAAACTGGTGGTGCCGACCAGCATCAGCAGGCCCAGGATGCTCAGGCCCATGCCCAGTTCGTAGGAAATCATCTGCGCGGAGGACCGCAGGCCACCCAGAATTGGGTATTTGCTGCCCGAGGCCCAGCCGCCCAGAAAGATGCCGTACACGCCCATAGAGGTCAGCGCCAGCAGAGCCAGAATGCCGGTGTCAAGATTGTAGACCCAGGGATTTTCGCCAAACAGGCTGCGGGCGGGTCCCGCAGGCAGCCCACCGAAGGCGGTCAAGGCCATACCAATCGCCACGATGGGCGCCAGGGTGTACACCAACTTGTCGGCCAGCGTGACGTTCAGGTCTTCTTTGAAGATGCTTTTAATGGCGTCGGCGGCGGGCTGCAGCAGGCCCATCGGCCCCACGCGGTTGGGCCCAGGACGCAGCTGCATGCGGCCCAGCAGTCGGCGCTCCACCAGCGTCATGTAGGCGAACGTGGTCAGCAGCCCCAGGACGACCAGCACGGCCTTGAGCAGCGAAATCAGGAGGGTGGCGAGCCAATCAGGCATCAGTCGTCGCCTCCAGGTTGAGGAGCGGTGGGGGCGACCGGCAAGGTCCAGCCGCCCTGGGTGAGGTCTGCAATACGGTCCACCCAGTCTTGGTCGCGGCGCACCATGCGCTCGGTCCACAGGCGCGGGGTGTGGGGCTGAGCCGGCGCCGTGTGGGCGCGGGGCAAGCGGTGAATGACGCCGCCGGCCGGCAGGCTGTCCAGTTTCAGCCCCAGTCGGCTGGCCAGCAGCGTCTGAGCGCCGCGCAGGCCACGCACCGGGGCCTTGACGCCCAGGGCCTCGGCCAGAGCCGTCAGCGTGCGGATAAGGTCGGCAGCTTCTCCGGCCTGAATGGCCGCTGGGTTGAGGGGCAGCAGGCGCCCTTCAAGATTGACGGTGGTGCCACGCTTCTCGTAGTTCGTCACCGCAGGCAACACCACGTCGGCCAACTGGGCAGTGGCGGTCAGGTGGGTGTCGTGCACCACCGTGAAGCCCCGCGCCCGCAGACCCGGATTCAGGCGGCTGATGAAGGCGGCGGGCACCTCACTCAGGCGGTCCAGCCCCAGGCCCCCCGCACGCGGCACGAGATTGAGGGCGCTCAGGCCTCGGCTGTTCGGACCAGCGGGAATGGCCATGACCTTGGCGCCGGTACGGCCCGCGAGGTCGCTCAGTGTTGCCGCGAACGAACCGCTCGCGCCATTCAGGGCGTCAGCGCCCAGAACCAGGACGGGGCGCTCGGCTTTGGTGAGTGCCTCACCGACAGCCTTCAGGGCGTCGGTATCGGGGCGAGTCAGACGGGCCAAGGCGTCGCGGCCATTGGCGCTGATGCGGTGCCCGGCGTGCTCCCACAGACGACTTTCGGCGCCAATGACGGCCAGGCGCTCGGGCTGGCGGGCTGGCCGTTCCACCAGGCGCAGGTCCGCAATAGCCGTGCCGTGGGCAAATTCGGGGGGCAGCAGGCCGCCGCGCAGCATTTCCAGAATCCGCAGTTCCAGCACCGGGGCCTCCTCGCCCAGGTCGGCGCCGATCACGGCCACGAAATCAGCTTGCGCCACGTCGGTCAGGGTGGCCGTGGGGGCAATGTCCACCGCCTGCCGGGGGCTGTGGTCTACATGGCGCGTCTGGAGAACGTCGGCCAGGGCTTCGAGCGCCGCGCCTTCTTCCAGCGTGGCCTCCGAACCCGTAAATAGTCCCAGGTCTGCCAGCGACAGACCCGCCAGCCCCCGGTTAATGGCGGTGATGGCCTCGTCCCAGGTGGCGGGGACCAGTTGCCCGTCCTCGTTGCGAATGAGCGGGGTGGTCAGGCGTTCCTCGCTGGCGAAGGGGTGGCCAAAGCGGCCTGCATCGCAGATCCAGGCCTCGTTCACGTCGCGGTTTTCGCGGGCCACGACCCGTTCCAGGCGGCCGTTGCGGGCGTCGGCGGTAATCGAGCAGCCGACCGAGCAGAGCGTGCAGGTGGTCGGCGTGTGGTCGTATTCCCAGTTGCGGCCCCGGAAGCGCGCCACGTTGTCCAGCAGCGCTCCCACCGGGCAGATGTCGGTGATGTTGCCCTGAAAGCCCAGCGGCAGCCCGCCCTCTTCGGTGTCAATGAATGTGTGTCCGCCGCGCTCAATGAAGTCCAGGACCTCCTGCCCCGGCACTTCCTCGAAGTAGCGCACGCAGCGCTTGCAGTGAATGCAGCGCTCCTGGTCCAGAATCACGAAATCGGAAAGCGGATAGTGCTTGTCGGCGTGGCGGCGGTCAAAGCCAAAGCGGCTGGCGCCGTAGCCGTATTCGAAGGCGCGGTCTTGCAGTTCGCAGGCACCGCCTTTGTCGCAGGTAGGGCAGTCCAGCGGATGATTCAGCAGCGTGAATTCCATCATGCCGGCCTGCGCCTTGGCGACCACCTCGCTGGTCTTGGCGGTGCGGATGTGCATGCCTTCGGTGGCCTGCATGGTGCACGAGGCCATGGGCTTGGGAAACCAGAAGATTTTGGGTTTGGCCGCGTCTCCCTCCCCTTCCATCACGAACGAGCCGTCGGGGTTCTTGCGCGGGCTGCCCGATTCCACCAGGCACATCCGGCAGGCGCCCACCGGCGACAGGTACGGGTGCGCGCAGAAATACGGCACGTCGCCCCCAGCGCCGAACACCGCGTCAATGGCGCTGGTGCCAGCGGGGAGGTCGAGTTCGTGGCCGTCTACGGTAACTTTCATAGGGCCTCCCTTCGGTCGGCGCAGATAGCGGACGGCAGATGGCGAAGGCAGCGTTCTGCGATCTGCCACTTGCCATTTGTACTTGGCTTACTCACTGTCCCTCCAGCGTTTTCTGGGGGCATACATCGCCTGCCCGGTCGTCGCCAGCGCGTCGTATTCCTCGCGGAAGAGCTTGATGCTGCTCAGGACCGGGCCCAGGCAAGCGTCGGCGAGCGCGCAGAACGAGCGCCCGCCGATGTTGTCGGACATATCCAGAATGAGTTGCACGTCACCCGGCTGCCCGCGCCCGGTGGCCAGCTTCTGGTACATGCGCGTCATCCATCCAGAAATTCCCTCGCGGCAGGGCGTGCATTTGCCGCAGGACTCGTGGCCGTAGAAGCGCACCAGATTCCAGGTCGCGTTCACGATGCAGTCGGCCGTCGGAATCAGCGTGACGCCGCCCGTGCCCAGCATGGACCCCGCCGCCGCAATGGCTTCGTAATCCATAGGCGTGTCGAGGATGGCGTCGGTCCAGGGCAGCATGGGGCAGCTGGAGCCGCCAGGAATGATGGCCTTCATCTCTTCGAGGGGACCACCCGCCCAGTCATAGATCAGTTCGCGGAAGGTGGTGCCCAGCGGCAGTTCGTAGACACCGGGCCGCGCCACTGGGCCCGAAATCTGAAACAGCTTCATGCCCTTGCTTTTCTCGGTGCCCATACCTGCGTGCCAGTCGGCGCCGTATTTCAGAATCTGGGTGGCGGCGCAGAAGGTTTCCACATTGTTGATGGTGGTGGGCAGGCCGTACAGGCCGGCGGCGGCGGGGAAGGGGGGCTTGAGGCGCGGGTTAGCGCGCAACCCTTCCAGCGAGTTCATCAGGGCGGTTTCCTCGCCGCAGATGTACGCCCCAGCGCCCCGGTGCAGATACAGCTGGAAATCGAAGCCGCTGCCCAGCACGTTCTGGCCCAGCAGGCCGGCGGCGCGGGCTTCGTGAATGGCGGCCCAGATGCGCTCGGCGGCGTGGACATACTCGCCGCGAATGTAGATGTAGCCCACGCTGGCGCGCATGGCATAGGCGGCAATCAGCATGCCTTCGATCAGCTGGTGCGGGTCCTCGGACAGCAGGTAGCGGTCTTTGAACGACCCCGGCTCGGACTCGTCGGCGTTGCAGACGATGTAGTGCTGGCGGCCATCCTTCAGCGGCATGAACGACCACTTGAGGCCCGTCGCAAATCCGGCGCCACCACGTCCACGCAGGCCGGATTTCTTCACCTCGTCAATCACGGCGTCGGGACCCATCGCAAAGGCGCTCTTGACGGCCTCATAGCCCCCCGCGCGGCGATAGAAGTCCAGCGTCCAGCTCTGGTCCTGCCCCACATAGGCGTAGAGGGTCGGCGCAAACCGGGGGTCTTTGGCGCTGGTGATGGGCTTGGGGGCGGGCTCGGCCACGGTCATACGGTTCCTCCACCCAGCCCAGTCAGGCTGGTGCCGACCGTCTGTCCGTTGGCCATGACCTGCCGCCCCTCGGCGGTGACCGTCACCGGCACCGGGTTGTCCGGCAGCGGCTGACGGTCCGCGCGCAGGTCCGCCAGAATGCGGGCGCATTTGCCGGGGCCCACGTTCTCGTAATAGCCGTCGTCGTTGATCTGCAGCATGGGCGCGGTGCCGCACGAGCCCAGGCACTCCACTTTCTGCACCGAAAAGCGCCCGTCTGGGCTGACCTCGCCCGGCTGCACGTCCAGCGTTTCGACGAGGTGGTCCCACAGTTCGTCCGAGCCCGCCAGCGCGCACATCAGGGTGGAGCAGACCTGAAGGTGATACTTGCCCGTCGGCACCGTGTGGTACGTAGAATAGAAGCTCATGACGCTGCGGACTTCGGTGGCCGTGGTCCCGATGAGGACGGCAATTTCGGCCATCCGCGCCTCGGAGACGAAGCCTTCGGCGTCCTGCACTTCGCGCAGCAGGGGCATGAGTGCGCTGCGGCGCCCCTGCGGTGAATCGGGATAGCGGCTGAAGATGTCGGCCACGAGGGCTGATTTGTCAGCGAAGTAGGTCAACTTAGTCCCTCCATATGGGCCACGTGGCGCGGGCCAACTGGTCCAGTGCTGCTGCCGAGCGGCCCCCTTGCCGGAGCAGGGTGGTGATCTGCCCTCTGTGGTTCGCGTCATGAATCAGCGTCAGAACCAGCAGCTGAGCTGGGTGCGAAGCGAAGTCATGCTGGAAGCTCGGTCCGCCACCAGCGGCGTCCTGTACCGCGTTGAGCACAGCGGCGTCTGCCTCTGCCAACGCACCTTGAAGCTGCTTGGGGCTCAGGGTGACTGGCCAGAAGGGCTGATCGCCCTCTTCGGTCTCTACCGTGATCTGCTCCGCATAGGTGGACCCCACGCGGTGCAGGTAGACTTTCCGCATCCCGAACAAGTGCTCAAGAAGTTGACCCACACTCAGGCCACCCTGGCCATCCGAGAGCTCCAAGTCCTCCTCAGTCAGCGTGTTCAGCAGCGCTTCATTCACGCGGCCGTTGCGGTGAAAGGCTTCGGTGAGCAGTGCCAGGTCACTCACCGGTCTACATCTCCCAGCACCGGATCAATCGTCGCCAGAATCGTAATCAGGTCGGCAAACTGGGCGCCGACGCAGGCGTATTCCAGCGCCTGCAGATTCACGAAGCTCGGCGCACGGATTTTCACGCGGTAAGGCATAGAGCCGCCGTCGCTGACGATGTAATACCCCACTTCGCCGCGCGCACTTTCCACCGGCACATACACCTCGCCGGTCGGCGGATGAAAGCCTTCGGTCACCAGTTTGAAGTGGTGAATCACCGCCTCCATGCTCGTTTCCAGCTCTTGACGTGGGGGCAGCGAAATCTTGCGATTCGGGTCCTTGACGGGGCCCGGTTTCAGGCGTTTCAGGCCCTGCCGCACGATCTTGATGCTTTCGGCGAATTCCAGCAGACGCATGTTGAACCGGGCCAGGCTGTCGCCGTCGGTGCTGGTCACGACGTTAAAGTCGTAGCTTTCATAGCCGCAGTAGGGGTTGTCCTTGCGGTGGTCCAGCGGCACCCCACTGGCGCGCAGGTTGGGCCCGGTCAGGCCCAGGTCCAGAGCGACCTCGGGCGGAATGATGCCCACGCCCTTGGCCCGGTCCAGAAAGATGGGATTTTGCGCGAACAGGGTGGTGTATTCCGCCACGCCCCTTTCCATCTGGTCCAGAAACTTGGCCACGCGACCTGGCCAATCTTCGGGAATATCGCGGCTCAGGCCGCCCACCCGGAAATAGCCCTGGTTCATGCGGTAGCCGGTGGCGGCTTCGAATAGGTCTTGCAGCGCTTCTTTCTCGCGGAACGCGTAGAAGAACGGGGTCAGCGCGCCGAGGTCCAGAAGGCCCGTTCCCACGAAGACGAGGTGACTGTGAATCCGCCCCAGCTCGTGCAGGATGATGCGCACCGTAGTGGCCCGCTCGGGGACCTCGGCCGACAGCAGCTTTTCGACACTCAGGACATAGGCCAACTCGTGCCCGAAGCAGTGCAGATAATCCGTGCGCGGCGCGTAGGTCACGCCCTGCTGGTAGGTCCGGTTCTCGAAGGTCTTTTCAAAGCCTGTGTGCAGGTAGCCCATGTGGGGCGTGACCTTGACCACGTACTCGCCGTCCATGTCCACCACGAGGCGCAGCACGCCGTGGGTGCTGGGGTGCTGTGGCCCCACGTTCAGCGACATGATTTCCGTGTGCATCAGGGCGCCAGATTCGGTGCCCAGGCGCTCCTGGCGGTCACTTTCCTGGTGGTCGGGTCCCATCTGCTCGGGCGGCAGGGTGCCGCCGGGCGTGCGGGCGCCGTGGGTGGGCTTGTCGGTGGTGGTCATACGTCACCTTGGGCGCAGCGAACAGCGCCCGAGCCGGAGGCCAGCGTCCAGCAGCTCATTTCGGCCCACCCTCTGGCATCACGGGCGGCAGGCGGTCTTCGCCGCGTCCGCGCCGCAATTCGCCCCGGTAGCCTGTCAGGCCGGCGTCGCGCCCTGTCAGGCCTGCCCGGAAGGTGGCGGGGTCCAGAAAACGGCCATCGCGGAACAGCGTGGGGCTTTCGCCCAGCGGGAAGTCCTTGCGCAGTGGATGGCCTTCCAGATCGTCCGGCGTCAGTACCTTGCGCAGGTCCGGGTGGCCCACGAACAGGATGCCCACCAGGTCGTACACCTCCCGCTCTAGATAGTTGGCCGCCTTCCAGACCGGAAACAGGCTGTCTATTTCCTCGCCGTCGTCCAGCCACACGCGCAGAAACAGGCGGCGGTGGTCGCGCGGATGGTAGACGTTGTGCAGCACCGCAAAGCGTTTGGGGCGCGGCTCGGTATAGGCGCTGTAATCCAGCCCCACCGTGTCCATCAGCATGAAGCCCCGCTCTTTCAGTGCCTGAGCCACCGCGCGCAGCTGCCCGGCTGGGACAACCGCTGTAGGCTCGGCGGCGTGGTCTTCTTCCAGCCCCAACTCCTGCATCAGTGGCGCCACGTCGCGCGACACGGGGGCAGAGATGGTCACGGCTGCTGGTACGGGCACAGGCAACCGCGTCTGGGACGACTGCACTCCGCCGTCGCGGCCAGTGAATTTCTCGCCCATCACCTTGTCCACGCATCCACCATGGGCAGCTGCTGGCCCAGGCCGTCAAAGGCCTCGCCACGCACCTTCTTCTGCAGCTGCATGACGGCGTAAATCAGGGCTTCGGGCCGGGGCGGACAGCCGGGCACAAAGATGTCCACCGGCACCACGCTGTCCACGTTTTGCACGATGGCGTAGTTGTTGAACATGCCACCACTGCTGGCGCAGGCGCCCATGGAAATCACCCACTTGGGGTCGGGCATCTGGTCGTACACCCGCCGCATGATGGGGGCCATTTTTTTACTCAGGCGCCCCGCCACGATCATCACGTCGGCCTGCCGAGGCGAGGCGCGGAAGACTTCCGACCCGAAGCGCGCCAAGTCGTTGCGCCCGTCGGTGCTGCTCATCATCTCAATGGCGCAGCACGCCAGGCCGAAGGTGGCGGGCCAGAGGCTGTTGCTGCGCCCCCACGCCACCAGTTTCTCCAGGCTGGAAAAGAGAACGCCTTCCGATTCCAGTTCCTGCCAGTCTTTCTCGAACAGCTCTTTTAGGGCCATAACCACGCCTCCCGGCTCGATGAATGACCAATGGCGGCTGCGCTGGTCGCAGGCTCAGGGGCGGCCCTTCGCCCGTCTTGACCAATTGGCGGAGGAGTCCCTGCTCTTAGGCCCATTCCAGCACCTTCTTTTTCAGGATGTACACGTAGCCCACCAGCAGCAGCAGGACAAATGTGATGGCCTCGAAAAAAGCAAACGGAATGAGCTTCTGGTAGGCCACCGCCAGCGGGTAAAAGAACGCCGTCTCAATGTCGAAAACGATGAACAGCATGGCGACCAGGTAGAAGTGCACCGGGAAGCGCTGGCCCGTGCCCACCCCCCCTTCCGGGTCGTTGCCGCTTTCGTAAGCCATAAGCTTGGTGCGGCTGCCCCGGCGTTTGGGGCCAAGAATGGCGCTGGCAATGACGGCGACAATGCCGATGCCGAGCGCAACGAGCAGCATGATGACAAAGTTGGCGTATTCGATAACCGTTCCCCTTTCTGAGACCGTGCCCGTTCCCCACGACCTACTCGTGAAAAATGGCACGAAATACCGGAAAAAAAGAGAGTGCGTCCGAACTCCTCTTGCCTGACTTGTGGTGCACCCCTGTTCTAGCACGTTTTGTCCGGCTGGGGCGCAGATTCACACAGAGTTACGGGTGGTTTTAAACACAGGAAAACCAATCTGTTTACTCTGATTTCGACTGAGCTTTCCCTGATTGGTTGGCTCGGTAATGCGTCTTCATCAAAGGCAAGAGGCGACCCTCAGCGGAGCTTCTACATCTCTCGTGTGTGTCGTCTTTTCATGGTGATGAGGCCCGCAGCTTTGCCAACCAGCACCGCAGGAGGAGTCGCTGCGGCTAGACGGCGGCCTCTCTGAACTGGATAGCGGGCACCTGCCACCAGCCATTCAAAGCACGCCTGCGGCCAGACTGCCTCTTTTTCCTTCCTGACCTACACCAGTTCGGCGAAATCGTCGTCCTCGTTGTCGGCGGCCAGGGGCAGGGTGAAAATAAAGGTCGCGCCCTGCCCGCGCACAGAATCCACCCAGATTTTGCCGCCGTGTTCTTCAACCGCCAGCTTGCAAAAGGCCAGGCCCATGCCGGTGTCAAAGCGCCCGTGCAGGGTCAGGCGGGACTGCTCGAAGGCCGCAAACAGGTTGGGAATGTCGTCTTCGGGGATGCCCTCGCCGTCGTCGCGCACCGTCACCTGCACGGCGTCACTCAGGCCGCGCACCGCGATGGCGATCATGCCGCCCGTCATGGTGTGTTTCAGGGCGTTGCTGATCAGGTTGGCGAGCACGCGGCGCAGAATCTCGGGGTCGGCGCTGGCGGGGCTCAGGTCGTTTTCCACGTCCACGCGGACGTGGCGGTCACGCAGGCCGCTGCCCACATCGCCGCAGGCCAGGTCCACCACCTCGCGGAACATCGGGGTGAACATCAGCTCGCGGCGCAGGTTCATCTTGCCCGCCTGAATCTTGCGCACGTCCAGCATGTTCACCGCGAGGTGCAGCAGGTGCTGGGTCTCATCGCGGGCAACTTTCAGCAGGTCACGGTTGTCCTCGGGCACGCGCGGGTCTTCCTGCACGATTTCCAGCAGGCCCATGACGGCAGCAATCGGGTTTTTCAGGTCATGAACGAGCATGTGTACCAGCTGGTCACGCACCCGCTCCTCGTGTTCCCAGGTGTCCATGCGGCGCTGCAAGGCCGAGACGCGGGCGTGGTGGTCGCGGTACTGCTGAGCGCGGACCAGCAGACTCTGCACCTGCAGGGCAATCGCCTGGGGGGGCGTGGCGTCACTGATCAGGGCGTCCACCCCTGCCGAGAGCATGTCGCCCAGGCCCTGCGACCCCACCGCCAGCCAGTACGTCCCGGCCAGTTCGGCGCGCTGGCGCAGCATGGGCAGCACCTGATGCAGCGGAACGCCGGGCGTGTTGGTGTACAGCAGCGCGACATCGGGCGGCGTCAGGTGCGCTTCTCGCAGCAGCGTTTCGGCGTCCGAGACGTGACGAACAGAGGCGCGGGGCAGCAGCGGCGCCAGGGCCTGCGCCCGCGCCGGTTCGGCACTGACGACGAACACGGTCAGGGTTTCGGAGGTCGTCATGAAGTGGGGTACAGCATAGCGGCCACTGGTCAGGTGGAGTGAAAGAAGATTCACGAGAGCCAAAAAGGCAGCGGGGCGCCGAGCACGCTGCCCGGAACCCCGCCACGCCAGTCAAGACGCTGGTTCTACGTCCGACAAACCACGTCCCATACCTCTCTTTTACCCCTTCACACTGCCCGCCAGCAGCCCGCGCACAAAGTAGCGGCCCAGCAGGATGTACACCAGCAGTGTGGGCAGGGCCGCCAGAATGGCCCCCGCCATGGGCAGGTTCCAGCTGACCGCCTGGCCGCCCGCCAGTTGCGACAGCGCGTAGGTGACGGGCTGCGAGCTGGTGTTCGTCAGCGTGGCTGCAAACAGGAACTCGTTCCAGACCTGCGTGAACTGCCAGATGATGACGACCACGAAGCCCGGAATGCTGATGGGGAAAATGACCCGGCCGTAGATTTGCCAGAAGCCCGCGCCGTCAATGGTGGCGGCTTCGATCAGGGCGTCGGGCACGTCGGCGTAGAAGTTGCGGAAAATCAGGGTCGTGATGGGCAGGCCGTACACCACATGCGCCAGAATCAGACCCCAGATCGAGCCATACAGGCCCAGCGATTTGATGAACTGGAACAGCGGAATCAGAACCGCCTGGTACGGAATGAACATCCCGAACAGCATCAGCGCGAACAGCGTGTTGGCCCCCCGGAACTTCCACTTGCTCAGGGCGTAGCCGTTCAGGCTGCCCAGCAGGGCGCTCAGCAAGGTCGCCACCACCGCCAGAAACACACTGTTGAGCATGTTGCCGCCGATCTTGGTCCAGGCGTCGCTAAAGCTGGCCCAGTTCAGAGTCGTAGGCCAGTGCCAAGTGGTCGCCAGTTCAATCGCCTCGGGGCTCTTCAGTGCCGTGGCAAACAGCAGATACACCGGCACCAGGAAAAACAGGGCGGCCAGCACCAGCAGCGCGTACATCAGCACGCGGCCGGGGCGCAGCGGTTTTCTGGGGGTCGCCGCTGGGGCCACTTTGGTGGGCAGAGTGGTGGTCATGCGTGGCCCTCCTCGGCGCGGAACTGCGAGGTCAGGTAGGGCACAATCACAAACGCCACCAGAATCAGCAGGATGGTCCCAATCGCCGCGCCCAGCGCGAACTGGTTTTGCCGGAAACTGGTCAGGTACATGTTGAGCGCCGGCACGCTGGTGTTGATGTTGTCCGGTCCCGCCATCGCGTACACCAGGTCAAAAATCTTGAGGCTGATATGGCCCAGCACAATCATGGCGCTTAAGGAGATGGGCGCCAGCAGTGGGAAGATGACGTGGCGGTACATGCCCAGGTCGCCGGCACCGTCCACCTTGGCCGCTTCTCGCAGTTCCTCGGGAATGCCGCGCAGGCCAGCCAGATACAGCGCCATCGTGTAGCCGCTCATTTGCCACACGGCCGCAATGATGATGCCGATCAGGGCGAGGTTAAACCCGTGGGGCTCGGGGGCCGGCAACAGTTTGAGGTTCGGGGCCACCAGCAGCGCCCAGCCCAGCAGCAGCGCGGCGCAGACGGCCGCCACCAGCGTGCGGCGGCGGTCACCACTCTGCGCGGCGCGCGCCGCCACCACGATCAGGACCACGGCCACCACACTGGCCGTAATCAGCGGCAGCTTATTCCAGTCAAATTTCCAGATGGCGTCGGTGCTGCTCAGCCAGGGAAAGGTGGCCGGCTGACCCCCAAACAGCGTAGGCGCCTGGTTCACGCCCCCTTGCGGCTGCAGCATCCAGCGCCAGATGGTGCCAGTCACGATAAATGACAGGCTCATGGGAAACAGAAAGATGGTGCGCCACAGCCCTTCACCACGCGGGTTGCGGTCCAGAATCAGCGCCAGGCCTAGGCCCAGGCCCAGGCAGCCCAGGATAAAGAACAGGGTGAAAAACACGGTGCTGACCAGTTCCTGCCGGAAACGGCCCTGCAAGAAGCCAGTAAACAGCTCCTGGTAGTTGGCCAGGCCGATAAACCGGATCACCGGGTCCAGCGCCAGGGCCTGCGCTGGGTCATTGCCCCAGTCGGTCATGCTGACGTACACACTGCGGGCGATAAACCCGTACACGAACACCGCCACCAGAATGATGCTGGGCGCCAGCACCGCCATAGACCACAGGCGGTCTTTACTCAGGCCTTTCATAGGGCCTCCTTTGGGAACATGGATGTGGGCTGTGGGACGGAGAAAAAGCCGTTCCTACAGCCCACAACCCACACCCGACGACTTGCTGTCTTATCCGGATTCCGCTTCGTGGCGGCACAGCCGAGAAGGCACTGTCTGCGCTTTCATCACGCCAAATCCGTCTCTTCTCGCTCTACTCAGAGTTCATCCCACAGGAGGCGGAATGAACTCTGAGTCAGTCTTACTTGCCGATGCCGGCGCGCACGGCCAGCTGCTGGGCGGCCGCAGAGGCGCCAGCGCTGTTGCGGCTGGCCACAAACTGGTCAATCACGGTGCCGAAGGCGCTCATGAAGCTCTCGGGGGCCACGGCGCCGTGCACCAGTGAGCCGACAATCTTGTTGCTCTTCCAGTCGGCGGCGGCGCTCTTGGAATAGGTGTTGTACTTGCTCAGGTCGCTGTCGGTGCGGGCGGCAATCGAGCCCTTGAGGGGGTTAAAGGCGTCCTGGCCGGCCTTGCTGCCCAGCACGCGCAGCCAGTTCAGGGCCTCGGCGCGGTTTTTCGTGCCCTTGGGTAGGCCGAAAGAGTCGGCCAGCATCACGAAGGTCTTGGTTGTGCCGGGAGCCGCCGCCCAGCCAAAGCCCGTGTTGGGAGCCAGCTTCTTGGTGGTCGTGAAGTACCCGGCCGCCCAGTCGCCCATGATGTTAAAAGCACTCTGGCCACTGATAATCCGGTCACTGGCCTGCTGCCAGCTGAGACCAGAGGCGTCCTTGTTGGCGCAGTCCATGACCTTGCCGAAGGTGGTAAAGGCCCCCACGACCTTGGGGTCCGTGAACTTGAGTTTACCGGCCCACAGGTTTTCCCAGTTCTGGGCGCCCAGGGTGCCAATAGCGACGGACTCCCAGAGGTGCTGCTGGGTCCAGTTCTCGCCCACGACCAGGGGCGCCGCCAGGCCCTTGGCCTTGAGTTTGGTGCAGGTGGTCAGGAACTCGGGCCAGGTCTTGGGTGCGCTCACGCCCCATTCCTTCAATTTGGCGGGGTTGTACCACATGACGTTGCTGCGGTGAACGTTGACCGGCACGCTCCAGGCCTTGCCGCCGGTGCTGATCAGGCGCACGAGGTCCTTGGGAAACACCTTGTCCCAGCCTTCGGATTTAAAGAGGCCGCTCAGGTCCTCCATGCGGTTGGCGACCACCCAGGTGCCGATGAGTTCCTGACCGGCGTGCGCCTGGAAGGAGTCAGGGGGCGTGCCGCCCAGCATGCGGGTTTTCAGCACCGCCTTGGCGTTGGTGCCGGCGCCGCCCGAGACCGTGGCGTTGTCCACGGCGACCGAGGGGTACTTCTGCTTGTACAGCTTGACGAGGGCTTCCAGGGCGGGGCCTTCGTCGCCGGCCCACCACGAGAAGATTTCCAGTTTGCCCGCAGCGGCGGCGCTGGTGGCGGTGGCGAGGGCGGCGGCAATAAGCAGTGCTTTTTTCATGAGCTTCCTCCGAAAGGGGAAAAAAAGGCGTGGGGCTGCGGAACTTCGGGCGGTGGGCCAGGCGCAGGGGGCGCGCGGCTGGCGGCCTGCTCGTGGGCGCCCATGCGGGCGATGCCGTACAGGTGCGGCAGGCCGCGCGGGGTAAACAGCGAGTCCAGCATCATGGCCCCGGCGCCCAGCACCCCGGCGTCGCCGCCCAGGGTGCCCAGGTCTATGCGGGCGCGGTCAGCGTTAATCCGCATGGTGCGGCTCTGGGCGCTGGTCCGCACGGCGGTCAGCAGCACGTCGCCTGCCCGCGACAGGCGCCCCCCAATCACCACGGCGGCCGGGTTAAATAGGTTCAGGGCCGTGCTGATGGCCACCCCCAGGTGATGCCCGGCCTCTTCCCAGACAGCGCGCGCCAGCGGGTCGGTCTCGGCGTGGGTCAGCAGCGCGTCTAGCGTAATGGGGCCATGCAGCGTGGTTGGTTCGCCGGCGGCGCGCCGCGCTTCAGCCAGGGCCACCAGCACGCCGGCCGCCGCGTAGCTTTCCAGACTGCCGGGGTTGCCACTGCGCCCCACCGGCCCCTGTTCATTGATGCTGATGTGCCCAATCTCACCGGCCCCGCCGCGCATCCCCCGGTGCAGGCGCCCGCCCAGCAGCACCCCGGCCCCGATCCCGGTGGCGACCTTGACATAGATCAGGTCCTGGGTGCCGCGGTGGGCGCCAAAGCGGGCCTCGGCCAGCGCGCCCAGGTTGGCGTCATTGTCCACCAGCACGTCCAGGCCGGTCAGGGCGCGCAGGGCCTCACGCACGTTCTCGCCGTCCCAGCCCGGCATATTGGGCGGCTGCACCACCCGGCCGGTGTCGTGGTCCACCGGCCCCGGAATGCCCACGCCCACCAGCGCCACCTGGGCCGGGCGCAGCCGCGCGGCGCGCAGCACCTGGGCGCTCAGGTCGCCCAGCAGCGCGTAGGTCGCCTGCGGCCCCGCCTGAATGTCATGCGGCACGCTGCGGGTGGCCAGGGTGCGGCAGTGCAGGTCCAGCGCGTCCACGCGCGCGTGGCTGGCCCCCAGGTCCACGGCCAGCAGGGCGGCGGCGCGGGTGTTGAGGTTCAGCAGGGTGGCCTTGCGCCCCACGCCACTGCTGCCGCGCGTGCCGACCTCCTGCACCAGCCCCACCCCAATCAGCTCGGTGACCATAGAACTGATGGCGCTGCGCGACAGGCCCAGTTCGCGCGCCAGGTCCACCCGCGCCAGGTCGCGGGTCCACAGCAGCCGCAACAGCAGCAGCGTGTGGCGCGCGCGAATGGCGGCCAGGTCCAGGGTGTCAGGGGGATGGTCAGCGTGAGGCACGGTAGTGGGGTCCTTTCTCCGGCGACGTGCCGGACGGCAAACAAACGGAAAGACCGTCAGGCACGGTCAATTGCGCAGGTGGAGTCAAGCTGTGTGTCCGAATCCTGCGCCCTGGCAATTTTGTTTGTCAAACGAACGAATGAATGAAGCGGTTCCAGGTTTTGCCTGACTTGTAGGGGTATATGGACTCCGATTGAATCGAGCAGCCTGCTCGATGAAATCCGAGCGGACTTGGAAAGCTGCGCAGCAGAGCGAGCAGGAGTAGATGCGGATTTCGCAAGATGGAAGCGCAGACGGTGCCTTTCCGGCTGTGCTGCAATTCAGCGAAATCCGTATTAGGTCATAGGCCAAGAGGGCCAGGAATCTCCCTGACCCTCTCCCCTTGTTGCGCTGTGCTGACAGGCGCTCTGAAGCAGTTGGCTTAAACGGGTTCTGACTTCACCGCTTCGGCTTCTGCGCCGCCTGTGCCTTCTGGCCGCAGCAGCGGGAACAGGAGCACGTCGCGGATAGAGTCACGGTCGGTCATCAGCATGGCCAGGCGGTCCATGCCCATGCCCATGCCCGCTGTGGGCGGCATGCCGTATTCCAGGGCCAGCAGGAAATCCTCGTCCTGCTCGTGGGCCTCGTCGTCGCCCGCATCCCGGCGGGCCGTCTGGGCTTCAAAGCGGGCACGCTGGTCTAGCGCGTCGTTCAGCTCGGAATAGATAGGCGCCAGCTCGAACCCCGCCACGTACAGGTCGGCGCGTTCGGCCAGCCCCTCGCGCTCACGGTGCACCTTGACCAGCGGGCTGATCGCCAGGGGCATATCGGTCAGGAAGGTCGGCTGCTGGAGCAAGGGCTCCACGTACTCGCCGCCCAGCTTGTCCAGCAACTTGTAGTCCGGCGTCTTGCGGAACTCGGGGTGGCGCTCGTCGCTCCACTGCCGCAGCCTGGTCAGGTCCAGGGGATCAAAGTCCAGCCCCGCCTGTTCCCTGAGGGCCGTCACGAAGTCCAGCCGCTTGAAGGGCAGCGAGAAGTCCAGTTCTTGCCCCTGATAGGTCAGCTTGGGCTCACCCTTCAGCTCCACCACGAGGTCGTGCAGGAGCTGCTCGACCAGCGCCATCATGTCGTGGTAATCGCCGTAGGCAAAATAAGCCTCCAGCATGGTAAATTCGGGGTTGTGGGTGCGGTCGATGCCCTCGTTGCGGTAGTTGCGGCCAATCTCGTAGACGCGCTCAAAGCCGCCGACCAGCAGGCGCTTGAGGTACAGCTCCAGGCTGATGCGCAGGCTGAATTCATGCGAGAGCGCGTTGTGAAAGGTCTTGAAGGGCTTGGCCTCGGTGCCGCCGGGCACGACCTGCAGGGTGGGGCCTTCGACCTCCATAAAGTCGCGGCTGTCCAGAAAGGTGCGGATAAAGCGCAGCATCCGTGAGCGCGTGCGGTACACTTCGCGGCTCTCGCTGTTGACCATCAGGTCCACGTAGCGGCGCCGGGCGCGCAGCTCGTCGTCCTGCAGGCCGTGAAACTTGCTGGGGAGGGGGTGCAGGCTCTTGACCAGCGGCTGCCACGAGGTCACGCGCAGGGTCAGCTGCCCCGTCTTGGTAACGAAGGGAAATCCCCGAACGCCGATAATGTCGCCCAGGTCAATTTTCTTGGTGGGGTCGAAATTCTCGGTGTCCCCCTTGGAAAAATGCAGTTGCAGCTTACCGTGTTCGTCGCTCAGGTCGGCAAAAGCGGCTTTGCCCATGTGGCGCATCAGGGTCACGCGGCCCGCCAGGGCATAGACCTCTTCGGGCCACTCCTGGCCAGGTTCCAGGCCTTCAGCTGGGTGGACGGCCAGCACCTCGCGGGTGTGGTGGGTGCGCGCGTAGGTGTACGGGTGGGCCTCAAAGCCAGCGGCGACCTGGGCGTCCAGATTGTTCAGCCGGCTGACTGTCTGCTCGTGCAGGCCGTCGCGGCGGGGGGTGGGGGCGTCCGACATAGGGGGAAGTATAGGGGGGCGGCGGGGCAGAGAGCAGAAAGCAAATGGCAGATGGTCAGGCCCTCTTGCCTTTGCCATCTGCCACAGACGATCTGCTCTTGGAGTTGTCCGGTCTTTGCTGCGGGCGCGTTGCCGTTGACCTTACTGGCGCGTCTGGCTCTTGGTCTTCGCCGCTCGGGGGCCTGCACGTTGCCGCTAACTTGACTGAGGCGTCTGACACCTAGTAGTCAATACTCTTCACCTTGTATTTCATCTGCTTGCCGTTATCCAGGTTCACCACAAAGGATTCGCCTTTTTTGCGGCCCATCAGTTCCTTGCCGACGGGGCTGTCCTCAGAGACGCGGGGCAGGCTGCCGCCGGTCACGGTGGCCTCGGCGGCACTCACGACCTGCACCTTCATGTCCTTCTTGGTGGTTTCGTTGGCCAGATTGACAATGGCGCCCAGTTCCACGCGGCCGTCGTGTTCGTGGTCTTCAATCACCGTGGCGCGGGCCAGGGTGTCTTCCAGCTCCTCAATGCGCGCCTCGATGTTCATCTTCTCGCGCTTGGCGTCTTCCAGCCCCGTGTCTTCGGTGTCGGAGTTGGTTTCCATCTGCTCTTGCAGAATGCGCGTGGCCTCGGCCAGACGCGCCATCTCCTGGTCCAGCGTCTTTTGCAGCCGTTCGTACCCTTCGCGCGTGAGCTTTACCTGTCTGGTCGCTTGTGCCACTCTTGAGCCTCCGTTGCGCCGCCGCCTTATGCCGGCAAGAACCTGTGGATGTGGGTTGAAGAAGTCGCCGCGCATTCTGCCACACGCCCCCTGCCCTGACAATGCGCCCCGCTAACTAGGTTGCCGTTCTTCGCAAGATGATGAACGAAGAGGACACGACAAGGGGCCGGTGCAGCAGAAATAGAGAGGTGCTGGCCCTTTTCTGGAACAGCGACCTGTGGGCGACAACAGACTCAAGTGGGCAGGGTGGCTGCGGGCGTGGCCCGGCCCACCAGTACCGTGAACAGGCCCATCAGGACGGCCAGGGTGCCCAGCCCGGCCGCCACCGCCCCTGGGCCGCCGCCCGCCAGCAGGGTCCCCAGCAGAGCCGGGGCCAGGGCGCCCCCCAGCGACCCCGCCACCAGCAGCGGGGGTACCAGCCGCGCCGACAGGGTGGCCGACACCCAGGCCAGAACCGTCCCGAACACCGGGGCCAGCGCCAGGCCCGCCAGCACGAACGCGGCTGTTGCAACGCCAGGCACGGCACTCAGGGCGGCGCAAACGGTCAGGACGGCCGCGCAGGCCAGCACGACAGCCGCGGGGGCCAGGCGCGCGCCCCACAGGCCCATCAGCACCCGCCCGGCCGTCAGGGCACCCCAGAACAGACTGAGGACCAGGGGCGCGGCCTCCACGCTCTGCAGCCGCAGCAGGCGCACCATCCAGGCGCCGTAGCCGGCCTCCATACCCACGTAACACACGAGCAGCGCGGCAAACAGGCCCACCTGTACCCCAGATCGCCCCGCCAGCCGGGTGGCGGTATGGACGGCCATCTCGGGCACGCCCCAGATTCGGCCGGCCCCCAGGGCCAGGGCGCACAGCACCACCACACTCAGGAAGGGGACGCCTGGGCCGCCGGCCCCCAGGCCCGCCACCAGCAACGGCGAGAGCATACTGCCCACCCCAAAGACGGCATTGACCAAGTTGACGGCGCGCGCCCCCACGCTGGCGTAGGCCGCGTTCAGGCAGGCGCTCACCCCACCCAGCCCCAGGCCCCCCACCAGGGCCGCCGCCACCGCCAGCAGCCACGCAGGCGCCAACACCACCCCCACCATGCCCAGAGCCAGGACCAGCAGGCTCCATGAGGTGCCGGCCCGCACGCTGACCCGGCGCAGCAGCACGCCCATCGGCAGCGGCGCCGCCGCCGAGCCCAGAAAATGGGCGCTGGCAATCAGGCCCACAGTGGCGGTGGGCACGTCGTAACGGGCCTGGAACAGCCCAAAGGCCGGGCCGTACATCGCCTGCACTACGCCCAGGGTGAAAAAGGCCGCTGTCCCCACGGCCAGCAGGGGCCAGGTCAGCGGCCTGAAGGAAGGGGGCGCGGGGGAAGGCAGGCTCACGCCGGGACGCTAGCACCAAAGGCGCCCCCGGCGAAACCGCCCCGCTTTGGAGGGCCTGCTGTCCATGTCCAGCCCCATCAGGAAGGGAATAGGGCGGTGCCTATTCGCAGCGTTAGGCCAAGTCCCAGCCAACAGGCTCTTGTCCTTCTGCGGCCTCAAGGGGCTGTGCCGCCACTCTGCGTCTCCTTCCAGTCGGGGTCAACCGAACTTCGTCTTACCGGGGCTGCACCGCCAGGCCAAAGCGCCAGCGGTTGGCACCCGGGGCGGCCTCGTGCCACTCGTAGCCCACGCTGCCGCCCACCATGACGGGCACGCCGTCGGCCCGCAGCAGCAGGTCGCCGTCCAGCGTGCTGATCTTGCTGGTCCAGTCGCGCCCAGCACGGGCACGCACCAGGCCCACCCCGAAGCCAGCGCCGCCGGGGCGATAAGCCAGACTGGCCGCGCTGGCGTGGTAACGGCTCAGGCCGAAATCAGGAATGGCCACCTCGCCCACCGCAAAGCGCTCGAAGTGAGAGGCGTCCAGCGAGAGCCCCGGCGCCAGTCGGGCGTTCAGCGCCAGCGTGGTATCCAGGCTGCCCTGCGCCTTGCCCTGCACCGGGAAGGCGTACATGCGCGCCGTGGCGTACACCGCCGTGTTCACTGAACCCAGGACCTTGCCGTAGGCCCCGCTGACCTCGGTCTGGGTATACGGCGCGGTCACTGCACCCTGCTGCGCCACGCCGACGTTGTTCAGCACGCGCACACGGCCCTCAGCGAGTTGCGAGGCGTAGCCCAGGGTGAAGCGCGAATGGGCCCCCTTACCCTGCACCACACCGCTCCACTGCAGGCCAGCGGCAGGCGCCGAGGTCAGTTCGGCCCTGGGCACGTTGTAAAAGACCCCCACAGCGGCCGACAGGCTGCCCATCTGGGCACTGACGCCGTAATCCACGTACGTGGGGGCTTTTACGAAGGTCAGGCGCACATTGGTTTTGAGGGGCAGCGGCAGGGCGCGCACCCCAAACCCCTCGGTGGAGGACGCCACCGCCTGCGTGCTGCCAAAGCGGCTCAAGTAGTCGGGGGGCAGCTGAAAGCCGCCGATAGAGGTCTGGGCGGCGGCTGAGGACGCAAGGGCCAGAGCAGCAAGGAAAGCAGAAACGCGCACCCGCCTATGCTGCCTGCCCAACCTGAGGATTGCTAGCCGGATTCCTGGGGCCGTCTCACCGGGGCGCTGGCCGCAGCGGTGGTCCCTGCCTGGCACAGGAGCACGGCGGGTCCCTTGCTACTCCAAGGACCGCTCTCGCTTTCAGCGCCGGATATTCACGATGGTGACGCCATGGCCGCCCTGGTTGGCCTCGGCGTCGTGAAAGGACTCCACCCGCTTCTCGCCTTTCAGGTAGTCCCGCAGGAGCCTGCGCAGGACGCCCTGCCCCTTGCCGTGCACCACGCGCAGGGGGCTTTCTTTCAAGGCGTGGGCTTCCAGAATGGCGGCGCGTAGTTCTTCCACAGCTTCTTCCACACCCAGGCCGCGCAGTTGCAGCTCGTTCTGAAAGGTGCTGGCGGTGGTGCCCGTAAAGCGCGGTCCACGGGTCTTGGGCGCCCCAGCAGCCACTGGCGCCACCTCGGGCTTCAGGCGCACGTCGCGGCGCTTGACCCCCACCTTCATCACGCCCAGCTGCACCACCAGGTCGTCGCCGCGCAGCTCCAGGACCTGCCCAGCGGCGTTGTAGGCAGGCACGTCTACCCGGCTGCCCACCCGGATAGGGTCGCCACGTTCCTCGCGCACCAGAGGCGCGGGGCGGGCCTTCTGGGCGGCCACCCGCAGCTCGCGCAACTCCTGCATGACGCGGGGGCGGGCGCTGTCTTCCTGGGCACGGGCACGCAGGGTCCGCACCCGCTCGACGGCGTCGGCATACAGCGATTCGGCTTTCTGAGAGGCCTCGGCCAGCATCTCGTTGCGGCGGCTTTCCAGAGTTTCCCGCTCGGCCCGGACGCGGCCCAGTTCGGCCTCGGTGTGCTGGCGGGCGCCGGTGGCGGTCTCCAGTTGGGCGCGCAACTCGGCCCGCTCACGCTCCAGCCCTTCCAGCATGCGTTCCATCAGGCCGGCGTCCGGGCCCAGCAGTGTCTCGGCGCGGGCCAGCACATCTTCTGGCAGTCCCATCCGCTGGGCAATCGCCAGCGCAAAAGAACGCCCTGGCTGCCCCACCTGTAAGGCGTAGGTGGGCGCCAGAGTCTCCAGGTCAAAGCCCATAGAGGCATTTTTCAGGCCTGGCGTTTCCAGGGCAAACAACTTCAGCGGCGAGAGGTGAGAGGTAATCACCCCGCGCGCGTCCTGGGCCAGCAGGGTCTCAATCATGGCCTGGGCCAGCGCCGCGCCCTCGTTGGGGTCGGTGCCGGACCCCAGTTCGTCCACCAGCACCAGGGTGTCAGGTGCGGCGTGGCGCAGCACGTAACGCAGGTGCTTGAGGTGCGAAGCGAAGGTCGACAGGCTGGCCTCGATGCTCTGCTCGTCGCCAATGTCCACCAGCACGTCGCGCACCACCGGCAGCCGTGCGCTGGCCGCCGCCACATACAGGCCGCACTGGTGCATCAGCACCGCCAGCCCCAGGGTCTTGATGGTGGCGGTCTTGCCGCCCATGTTGGGGCCGGTAATCAGCAGCAGCCGGGTCTCGCCCAGCATGAGGTTGTTCGCCACCGGGTTCTCGATCAGGGGGTGACGGACCTCGCGCAGGTCGTACTCGCCCGCCCTGGCCTCCTCGGGCCGGTTCAGGCGCCAGTCGCGCGCCAGCTTGGCCTTGGCGGCAATCAGGTCCAGTTCGCCCACCGCTGCGAGGGTGAGGGGCACCGCACTGTCAGAGGCCAACAGGCCCGACAGCTCCGTGAGAATGCGCCTGACCTCGGCTTCCTCGTCGAGAATCAGGCGCGTGAGTTCGTTGTTCAGCTGGGTCACGGCCGCCGGTTCCACAAAATACGTCTGTCCGGTCGCGCTGGCGTCCACGATGATGCCCTGCACCTGACCCACGCGGCTGGCCTGCACCGGCAGCACGTAGCGGTCGCGGCGAATGGTGACGATGTGTTCCTGAAGGACATCGGCCCATTTGTCCAGGGTGGCGGCCAGTTTTTCACGGATGCGGCCCCGCAGCGGCTCGATGCGTTTGCGCAGGTCGCGCAGGCGGGGGCTGGCGTCATCGCGCACGGCGCCGTCCCGGTCCAGGGCCGACAGCACCCGGCGCACCAGTTCGCTGTGGTCCCCCAGGTCCTGCGCCACTTCGCGCAGTGGCCCGCGCGAATTGGCCTGAATGGCGCGCTTGACCGTCATGGCCCCGTCCAGCGAATACGCCGCGTTCAGGAGTTCCTGGCCGGCCAGCACCCGGCCTTCCTGGGCGCGGGCGTGCAGGTCGCGGATATCCTGAATTCCGCCCAGGCTCAGACTGACGCCAAACAGCGCGTCCTCGACCTCGTCCAGCTCGCGCGCAATCCGCGTCCCGTCGTCGCTGGGCCGCAGGGCGCGGGCGCGCTCGGCCCCCAGCGTGGTGGCGCTGCGCTCGGCCAGGGCCGACAGTACGCGGGGGAAATCCAGGGCAGACAGGGCGCGGGCATCGAAGGACATCTCGCTCAGGAGCATACCGGGCGAGTGCTGGGCGCACCGTGCGCCGAGTGGCTTAGAAAGCGTTGACTCAATTGGGTGAGAAGGGGTGTGGCAGTGGCATGGTCAGCACGAGGCGGTGCTGGGCGGCGGTGTTCAGCAAGCCGAGAAATGTGAACTCTGCTTTCGCGTGAGCCCTCACCGCGCGGGCGTTGTCCTCCTGGGGTTAACGATCAGGCGCCGTCATACAGGACGCTAAGCGCGGAGAACGCCGGCGAACGACCAGATGACCTGCGGCCCCAGGCCACGCTCTATCGATTCAGGCTCACCTCAGGGCCAGCCCCCAGCGTTTGCCGTCTTGGCTGGCCCAGGGCACGAACGCGTGGTCCGGTTGAATCTGCTGTGTCTGGGAAAAGCCCATAGGCTGCCCCTCTGCCCACTCAATCAAGTCCGGCACGTCCCGCCCCAAAGGAAATAACGAGCCTGCACGGCGGCCTCGTCGCGCGCTGTCGTCCCAGGAGACCCAGATATGCGGCGCTGGCAGCCAGCCGGTCAGCAGCGGCACGTCGGCCAGGGCGGGCGGCTGACAAGTGATGGTCATGGGAACGCCAGTGTGCGTCCTCCCGTACCCGACCGCGTCCACTCCCGGAGGTCTGCCCCATGACAACGACGCCACCCCGAACGATTCGCTTGAAGCTCCCCCGGCCAGTCGGCCGCCTGCTGGCCCGGCTGCTCACGGCCCGTACCGTGTGCCCCGGCGCCGTTGTCCTGCCTCCCGCCGCCCTGAAGGTGCAGGGACCGACGCTGCTGTATTTCAAGACGGAAGCCTGCGTGGCCTGCGACGGCCTGGACCTGTGCGTGGGACAACTGGCGGCCAGCGCCGGACTGGAGCTGCGGGTCATTGACGCCCGGCGCGGCGAGTTGCCGCCGCATGCTTACGGCGACGCGCTGCTGCTGGACGAGGGAGGCGAGGTGCGCCGCGCTTACGGCATCCGGGTCTTTCCCACGCTGGTGCTGACCAGCCCGGGCGGCCACATTGAGCGCGTGGTGATGGAGGTGCCCGAAGAACCGGAGGCGGCCAGGGGGGCGGTGATCGCTGGACTGGGGCTCAACTCACCAGCCTAGCGAAGGGGCCAGCGCTTAGTCTGTTTCTTCCCCGTGTGCCTCTTTCAGCTTGCGCCAGCGCCCTTCCACCCGCGCCTCCCAGCCCTCGCCGGTGGGGGCGTATAAGTCCAGTTCTGCGCCGTCTGGCAAATACGACTGGGCAAAAGAGCCCTCGGGGTCGTCAAAGTAGTACGCGTAGCCCTGGCCGTACCCCTGCTGGCGCATCAGGGCGGTGGGGGCGTTGCGGAGGTGCAGCGGAATGGGAAGTGATTCGTCATCCCGCACCGCGTTCAGTGCATTTTTCCAGGCCACATACACGCTGTTGCTCTTGGGCGCCAGCGCCAGATACACCACCGCCTGTGCCAGTGCCAGGTCACCTTCGGGGCTGCCCAGAAACTCGGCCGTGTCGCGCGCGGCGATGGCCAGCCGCAGGGCCTGGGGGTCGGCCAGGCCGATGTCCTCGGCGGCCATCCGCACAATCCGGCGGGCCACGTACAGGGGGTCTGCCCCGCCCTCTACCATGCGGGCCAACCAGTACAGGCTGGCGTCCACATGAGAGGCCCGCACGCTCTTGTGCAGCGCCGAAATCAGGTTGTAGAAATCCTCGCCGTTCTTGTCCATCTGCGGCAGGTGGCGGCCAAACGCCTCGGTGACGGCCTCAGGTGTGACCGGATTGGCGAGGCTGCTGGCGACTTCCAGGGTACTGAGGGCGCGGCGGGCGTCCCCTTCGGCCAGGCGGGCCAGCAGGTCCAGGGCTTCAGGCTGCGCCGTGACGCCGGGCAGGCCCCGGTCATCGGTCAGGGCGCGGTCCAGCAGGCCGCGCACTTCCTCATGGGTCAGGGCCTGCAAGACCAGGGTGCGGGCGCGGCTGCGCAGGGCCGGGTTGACCTCAAAGCTGGGATTCTCGGTGGTCGCGCCGATCAGGGTCAGCAGGCCCGACTCAACGTGCGGCAACAGGGCGTCCTGCTGGGCCTTGTTGAAGCGGTGAATCTCATCCAGAAACAGCACGGTGCGCTGCCCACGCCCGCGCAGCCGCTCGGCCTCGGCCACCGCGTCACGCACGTCCTTGACGCCTGCGCTAACGGCGGACAGGGCAATAAAGTGTGCGCCGACCTCGCCGGCCAGCAGCCGCGCCAGAGTGGTTTTGCCCACGCCGGGCGGCCCCCACAGAATCAGGCTGCCCAGCCGCCCCGACGCCAGCACGCGCGTCAGCGGTTTGCCTGGCCCCAGCAGGTGCGTCTGGCCCATCACCTCGGCCACAGTGCGGGGCCGCAGGCGTTCGGCCAGAGGAGCCGGCGGATCAAAGAGCGTCACAGGGGCCAGGATAGGCGGGCCGGGCCACCAGCAACGGCGTGACTTTCTTTAAACAGAGGCGCCCAGCACCCCCAGTCAGGCCAGAATGCAGCCATGGACGAGGCAACGCTGCGGCATCAGGTGGAGCTGGCGAACTTTCCGGCTGGGGTGCAAGTGACCCAGGTGCCGGGCCCTGGGCTGGTGCTGCGGGTAACCACGCAGGGCGATACGCAGGGGCTAGAGGTGCAGCTGACCGACGAGGCGGCGCGGCTCTACGGTGAAGGGCCAGCCGTGGCCGTCACACTGGAGCGCCTGAAGCAGGCGGCCGAGACTGGACTGCCCGCACCTCACGCCGACGGCAGTTTTGAGCGGCTGGTGTTTGTAGGGGACTAACCGCAGGAGTTGCGAAATGAGTGATGCAGCGCGCTCGCCTCTATGCCACACAGCCGGTCAGCTCAACGCAGAGGGTCGTCTGACAGCGACGCTGCGCAGCGTTACAAAGGAAAACATTGGGTGGGGTAACTCGCCTCATCGGTGACCGTCACTCTTCGCGGCCGAGCCGCTGCTGAGTCTCTTGCTGACGCTGTTCGATTCGCCGGAGAGTGGCCGTTAATTCCTCATAGAACGGGTCTTTGACGCTTCCTGCTTCATCAGGCGTCAACACGCCAACATTCCATAACAGCTGGCCAAACCGCTGGTCTGGCTCAGCGCTCACCGCTTCAAGCAGCAGTTCTAGAATCGCAAAATTGGCTTGTAGACGGGACGGCGACACCTCCGCACTGTCGCACACCTCTCACTCAGTCAGTCTAGAGCCCGGCTAGCCACACCCGCGCAAACTCGCCGGGTTGGCCACGCAAGGTGGGGAGGGCCGTCGGGGCGAAAAAGGCCAGCTCTGCCCCCTCCACGCCGTCCGGCACAGGCACCCCTGTCCAGGCATCCACACGGTACATCGCCGTATAAAAATGGGCCTGGTCGCCGTTGGCGACTGTCCGCAGCGGCGTGGTCAGCAGGTCCAGAAGGCTGGCGGCCTGCACGGTCAGCGCCGTTTCCTCCCAGACTTCGCGCCGCAGGGTCTCCAGAGGCGGCTCGCCAAGCTCGCACAGGCCGCCGGGCAACGCCCAGACCTCTTGCCCCGCCAACCGCTGAAGGAGAAGGTGGCCCTGCTCATCCCGAATCAGGCCACACGCCCCCATCAGATTGACGGGGCGCTGTCCAATCTGGGCGCGTAATTCAGCGATGTAGTCGGGCATTGCAGGCCAGTGTAGTGGGGACCGTCCGGGGCGCACACTGCTGTTGCCCCCACTCTCCCCTCCTTCGCTTACACACATGTAGGCTGCAAAGCGCTGTGGTCATCCGAACCAGGCTCCAAACAGACCTGCACAGGTGCGCCGTCAAGCCGCAGCGCCCTCCCAGCTCAGGTCTCGTAGGTCCGGGCCACACTGGTCAGGACGCTGCGGTACTCATCCGCCGTAATCAGGCCCATCGCCATCGCGTGACTGGCGGCGTTCAGGCTGTCGGCCGCCAGCACAAGGTCCACCCCCGCCCGGCGCACCTCCTCGCGCAGCTTCATCACGCCCTCGTCGCGGGTGGCCTCGGTCACGTCGCGGATGTACACCGCCAGCACGCGGTTGGGGTGGCGCTGGACGACCTCAGCGTAAATCTCGGGGTCTTTCTCGCCGCTGTCGCCCACCAACACGAAAGGCAGGTCAGGAAAGCGCTGAAAGATGCGTTCGATGACGCCGTGCTTGTACCCCCCGTGCCCCCCCAGCAGGTCCATGCCCCAGTTGCGCAGAAACATCGGCCCCAGCGGAATGCGGCGGTAATCCAGAAACTGCCACAGCAGGTCAAACAGATTCCAGGGACTGCTGGACACATAGAAAATCGGGTTGCGGGCCTCGCCGTCGCGGGTCAGCGCCCGGTACAGTGCGCCCACCCCCGGAAAGGGCAATCGGGTGCGCGCGTTGCCCGTCAGGACGGTGCTCAGCATCCGCGTGATGCTAGTCACGTCAGACTGAATCACCGTGTCGTCCAGGTCACTGATGACGCCAAAGCGGGCCTGGGCCACCACCTGCACGCGGGCCGTGGCGCTGACCTCGCGGCCCTCGATGTTCAGGCTGACCTGATGCCAGCCGCCGCCCAGGGGCGAGGTGGGCGAGAAAATCAGGGTGAAATAGCCGTCACTGTCACTGACATTGTCGACAGTGACGCCGTCCATCGTGCCGCGCACCTTGACGCCCGCCACCTCCCGCGAGAACAGGCGGCGCAGGATGTTCTGGGCATTTTGCAGGCGGCGGTCGGCCTTGCGCGCCGGAGCAACGGTGCGCGGCAGCAGCACGCGGCCGGTCAGCTCGACGTACTGGGGGGTTCCCCAGCCCACATAGGGCTGCAAAATCAGCTTGCCGCGCGCCCGCCGGGGCTGCACATAGCCGCTAAAGGCCCGGTCGATCACCAGGATGAGGCGCTCCAGCACCGGCTGAATCGTCTTGAGGGCGGTCTTGACCGGATTCATACAGATTCCGGCCAAATAAACGCGTTTCGGAGTTGGCCCGACTGGAAGGAGACGGAAAAGGTACGGATTTCGGGAATTGGAGAAACATCCGGCTCTTTCCTGGATGTTGCGGCAATGGACGGAATCCGTATCACAGGGCCCAGTCTAAGGGGCTCTATGAGGTGAGACCCTGAGCAGCGCCTTGCGGGTTTGTACAGGGTCGCGTGCCCCCCGCCCTACGCCGGGCCACGCGGCACATGGTCATACCGCCGCCAGATGAGGCGCTGAACCACCCAGTCCCCCAGGGCCGGAAACAGCTGCTCAAGCCACACTAGAGGGCGGTAAAACCCCGGCACGGTGGTTTCGGGCCGGGGGCGCAGCAGCACCGCCGCCACAGCGCGCGCCACCACCCCAGGCCCCGGCATGGGCAGGCGGGCGCGGGCCGTCATCTCACTTCTGACAAAGCCCGGCGCCACCAGGCTGACCGTCACGCCGCTGCCCAGCAGCTCTCGGCGCAGCGCCAGCGAGAAGCCGCGCAGACCAAACTTGCTGGCCGAATACAGGCCGTTCGTGGCCGCGCGCCCCGCCACCGAACCGATATTGACGATGTGCCCGCTGCCGCGCGCGCGCATGGCGGGCAGCACCAGCCGGGTCAGCTCAATGGGCGCCTCCAGATTCACGCGCAGCACCCGCAGGGGATCGGGATCGTCCCACCACCAACCGCGCTCTACGGTGACGCCCGCGTTGTTCACCAGCACGTCAATGCGCCCAAAATGGGCCAGCGCGGCCGCAACCAGCGCGCGGCGAGAGGCGTCGTCGGTCACGTCGGCCGGCACGGCAATCACCCTCCCCCCCGAGGCGTCCAGCCGCCGGGCCAGCGCCCGCAGGTCGTCGGCGCGGCGGGCCGCCAGCACCAGCGCGTAGCCCAGGTCGGCCAGTTCCTCGGCGGTGGCCCGCCCGATGCCACTGGACGCGCCGGTGAGCAGCACCACTGGCCGCGCGGTGGGCGCTGCGGCGGGCGCTTCTGTGTTGTGTGCCTCCATAGAGCGATGGTAGCCCTAACGTCGACTCAGGTGCGCGTCAGGCGCGGGCCGCAGACTGAGGGGATGAAGCTTCAAGCTCTGGCCTGCGGTGTGCTAGCGGCGGCCCTGCTGGGCGCGGGGGTGGCCGCCCAGAACGTGACCCTGCCTGAACTGGCCCCGGTGACGCCCCTGCCCCAGCCGGCTGCCCCGCCCCTGCTGCCGCTTGTCCCAGCCAGCCCAGTGACCAGCGCGGCGCCTCAGACTGTTATTCCCACCGACCCCCTGTTTACGCGGCAGTGGAATCTGAGCGCGGTGCGGCTGCCGCAGGCGTGGGCCCGCCTGGGGCCAGCCCACGGCGCCCCGGTGACGGTGGCCGTGCTGGACACCGGCTATGTCCCAAGCACAGAACTAGGGGCGCGGGCTGTCAACGGTTACGACTTCGTGAGCAGCGCGGCCCGCGCGGGCGACGGCAATGGCCGCGACCCCGACGCCCGCGCTGCCGGCAGCTATGCGTACCACGGCGAGGTGATAGGCAACCTGATTGGCGCCGCCCACGATGGACGCGGCATGGCGGGCATCAACCCCCAGGCGCGTGTGGTGCAGGTGCGCGTGGCGGCGGTGGACGGCACTATCGAGGTGCCTGATCTGGTGGACGGCCTGAAATGGGCCGCTGGCCTGCCGGTGCCGGGCGTGCCGCCCAACCCGAACCCGGCGCGGATTCTGAACCTCAGCCTGTACGCCGACTTTATTCCGCTGACTGGCTGTGACCCCCGCGTGCAGGCCGCCGTGGATGCCGTGACGACCAAGGGCGCCCTGGTGATTGCTGGCGCGGCCAACGATGGCCAGGATGCCGCCGGGTATTCGCCTGCGGGCTGCCGCAACGTGCTGACCGTGACCAGCGTGACCGAGGCCGGCACTCGCCCTGGCTACGCCAACTGGGGCCGGGCCGTCTCGCTGGCCGCCCCAGGCGGCGACACGGGCCGGGGCATTCCTGCCCTGAGTGTGACCGGGCCGGGCGGCGAACGCAGCCCCAACGGCACCAGTTTTGCCGCGCCACATGCAGCCGGGGTGGCCAGCCTGCTGCTGGGCGTGCGGCCCAACCTCAGCCCGGCCCTGCTGCGTTCCTACCTGACCCGCAGCGCCGCGCCCTTTCCAGGTGGCCGCTGCGACCCTTTGCCAGAGCACAGCTGCGGCGCCGGCATCCTGAACGCCGAGGCGGCCCTGACCCTGGCGCTGGCCTCCAGCCTGGGAAAGTAGGGAGCGAGCGGGAGGCAGGAGAGGCCACACCAGAGCTGTGGAAGAGGCACCCCTCCACGGCTCTGGGGCGAGCGGCCTCAAGGGACGGTGCCCAGGAAAGGGTCTCAGCCGGGGACTCCGTAGCGTGGACAGGTCGAACGCCATCCTCAACGCTCTGACGATCAGACGGTGGAGAGCGTCTGACCGCTGAACACTTGAAGCCCCTTCAACTCCTGAAATGGTTGAAGAGGCTTCAAACTCGTTCAAGGACGAGTGTGCGGGTCAAGGCAACTGCTCAGGGGTTCTCTGCCCGTGCCTGACCGAAGTTACAGCTCGTCTTCGGTATCGTCGGCCTCGTCACTCTGGATGGGCGTGCTCTGGGGCCGGGCAAAGCGCATGTAATCCAGCCAGGGGGGCGTGTGACCCAGCTGGCGAATCATCAGGGCAATCTGGGCCGTGTGCCGCACTTCATGGGTCATCACGTTCCAGAGCAGCTGATCCAGGGTCACGGTGTCGCTGGCAGGGTCGTCCTGCACCAGCTTGACCAGGCGGCCCAGATCAGGCTGGCCGTCCAGAAAGGCAGCGGTGCGCCGCGTCACTTCGCGGCTGTAGGCCAGAATCCACCCCAGGTCATACTGGGCCGCCTGCGGCTGGACCCAGTCGTGCGGAAACTGCCCCTGCACCCCGTCTCCCAGCACAATGCTGTGAATCCAGTGGTCCTCAAAGTCCGTGACGTGCAGCAGCAGGTCCTTGATGCAGTGAAAGCGGTCACCGGGCTCGATCAGGTCGCGGTCCAGGTCTTCGGGGGGCAGGGCGCGCAAAAAGTTCCACAGCTGCTCGCGCGCAGCGGTCAGGTAGGCGTAGTACTCGCGCACGTTCATGAATGACTCATAGCATACTCCGCCGCGCTGGGCCCTGTTGCTCTCTGGTCGGCCGCCTGCCCCGACAGCACCCCGGCCAGGGCCGAACGCACGTCCTGCACGGTCAGCACACTCACCAGGGCCTCCCGCAGCTCGGGGAACTCTGGCAGGTAGGCGGGCAGCACCTTGCGCAGCGGGCGCAGGGTCAGGCGGCCGGTGGCGTCGTCGTAAAACTGCTCTTGCAGTTCCGCGTGGCGCAGGGCCATCTGGGCGCGCTCCTGGGCCCCTGGCCGGGTCTCGTCGCCAGTGGCCAGGGCGCGAAAAATCCAGGGATTGCCCACCGCGCCGCGCCCAATCATGACGGCTGCCACCCCACAGCCGGCCCGCTCTCGGGCCTGCGCCGGGCTCAGAATGTCGCCGCTGCCGACCACCGGCACGTCCACGCTGGCGGCCACGCGGGCGATGGCGTCCCAGTCGGCCTGCCCTGTGTAGCGCTGGGCACTGGTGCGGCCATGCACGGTAATCAGGGCGGCGCCCGCCGCCGCCAGGCCCTGCGCGACCTCCACACTGCGGTCTGTATCCCAGCCCAGGCGAATCTTGGCGCTCACGTCCAGGGCGGTGGCGCTCTTCATGGCGCGCACCAGCTCGTAGGCGACTTCTGGGGTTTGCAGCAGGCAGGCGCCGCCCCGGCCACGCACCTTGGGCACCGGGCAGCCCATATTCAGGTCCAGGGCGGCCGGCGCAAACCAGGCTTCGGCGCGCGCCACAGCCGCCGCCAGCACCTCGCTTTCAGCGCCAAACAGCTGCACCACGCGGCCCGCCTCGCCGGGGTAAGGCCGGCCCAGGTTCAGTTTCTCGCTGTCGCCCCCCGAGACCAGACCGCGCGCGCTGATCATCTCGCTGACGGTCCACAGGGCGCCCTGCTCGGCGGCCAGCTGCCGCATGGGGGCGTCGCTATACCCCGCCATCGGGGCCAGAACCGCGCCGGGACGCTGAAGGCGCTGGGCATAGAAGCCGGGGGCAGACATCCGCCCAGGGTAGCGCACCGTCCCCCCCCAGCGGGTGAAGTCCGTCTTGGCCGCCCGCTGTGCAGGACTTCACCGCGCCGCGCGGCACGCGGAGTATGCTTCGGCCAGTCCGGCCTCCTTCTCCTAGCACCTTGCTGCCCGCCCCAGCCGGACTCGGGGAGGCCCTTTGAACGTTACGCCGCTGGCGCTGCACCACGCGCCGCTGCTTCACCGCCTGTACAGCGCTGCGCCGGGGTATTTCGCCCTCCTCAGCACCCGCGTGCCCACCCTGAGCGAGGTTCAGCGCGACCTTGAAATTGCCCTGCTGGACCCGCGCCGCAGCCTGAGCCTGCTGTGCGACGAGGGGGGCGAGGTCATCGGCAGCCTGGACTGCAAGCGCAACTTTCCCGAACCCGGCGACCTGACCATCAACCTGCTGCTGATCCGGGAAGACCGCCAGTCGCAGGGGTGGGGTGAGCGGGCCGTGCGCCACCTGGAAGCGCGGGTGCCCCCCGGCACGACCCGCATTCTGGCCAGCGTGCTGGGCGACAACCCGCGCGGCGCCCGGTTCTGGGAACGCCTGGGCTACACCTTCGCTCTGGACGCCCGCCCCGTCATGACGTGGTATGCGCGGCCTGTGGGGCCACTCCCGCAGCCACCAGCCCCCGTGGGCATCCGCGCCGGGCATGATTGACCGGGCGGCAGGGGGCCTAGCCAGGGCCGACAGATGAGATCCAGACCCTCGACGCCCTTGTCTTCCTGATGCTCGTCAAGCACGGCACCTCTACCCGCTTGCTGCTGACGGACTTTGCGGCGGGCGCCCCGCTCAGAGGGCTGGCTCCGAGGCGGGTGGGGACGCCTGGCAGGGCGTCGCCTGGTCCCTGATTCGGCGGCACGCCCCCAGTTAGCCATGACAGTTCGGTTTAACCCGGAATCCAGCATATCGACGGCCTACAGCTCAGACCGGCCCGATCTGTTGGAACTCGCGCAGCGGCTCCAGCAGGCCATGATCGCCCCGGTGATGCTCGGCGGGGCCCTGCGCCGCGCTGACCCCGCAGAACTGGATTAGCCGCCGCTTCCTGGCGCCCGGCCCACCTCTACACTGAGAGCCGTGATTGTCAAATACGGCGGCAATGCCATGAAAAGTCCCGAACTCCGCCGCGCGGTGGCTGCCGAGATTGCGGCGCTGCGCGCCGAGCAGCCGGTGGTCGTGGTTCACGGCGGCGGCCCCGTCATTGAGCAGGAACTGAGCGCGCGCGGCCTGACCAGCGAATTTCGCTCTGGCCTGCGCGTCACCCCGCCCGGCGCCATGCACGTCGTGGAGATGGCGCTGTGCCAGCTGAACAAGCAGCTCAGTCAGGACATCGGCGGGGCTGTGGGCGTCATGGGCCGCGATGACCATCTACTGCGCGCGGAAGTCGTTGACCCTGCGCTGGGGCGTGTGGGACAGGTGACTGGGGTCAATGCCGAGTTGCTCCGGACCTTGCTGGGCGTGGGCCTGACCCCGGTGGTGGGCTGCGTAGCGGTGGACGACGGGGGCGAGGCGCTGAACATCAACGCCGACACGGCGGCCGGTGCGGTGGCAGGCGCGCTGGGCGAGGGCATCGTGTTTCTGACCGATGTGGACGGCGTGTACCGCGCCTACCCTGACCCGGCCAGCCTCGCCCCCCACCTGACCCGCGCCGAGGTAGAGGCGGGCATAGCAGAAGGCTGGATTGCGGGCGGCATGCTCCCGAAGGTGCGCGCCGCTCTGGACGCCCTGACGCTCGGCGCCCCCTTTGCGGTCATTGCCAGCGGGATGAAAGCCGGCGTGCTGGCCCAGGCGGCGCGCGGGGAAGCAGGAACGCGGCTGACGCCGTAAGGGACCAGGGTCAGCAGCCCTGAACCACCAATCTCATTGCACCCGGCTGAACACCAGCGTGTCGCGTAGCCGCCCCGGCTCGGCGGGGCACACATCATCGTTCACCAGCTGGGCGTCCAGGCGGTAACCCAGCGCAGCGGGAATGCGGGCGCTGCGGCTGTTGGCCGGGTCGCAGCGAATTTCCAGGCGGCGAAAGCCCAAACCCCCTAAGGCCAGGGCAGTCAGGGCGCGCGCGACCTCTTCGGCGTAGCCCTGGCCGGTATGGGCCGTGGCCACCCAGTACCCTATCTCGCCCTTGGGCACGCGCCAGTCCAGCGCGTGAAAACCGCTGCTGCCCAGTAGTTCGGTGCCTGCCGGATTCCAGATGTGATAGCGCAGGGTTTCGCGGCTCTCGAAACGTTCGGCGGCGGCGCGCAGGTTCTCTAGAGCGCCTTCCAAGGTCTGCGGCGCCTGAGCCCAGTGCATCCAGGGCCGCAGTTCGGGCAGCGAGGCATTGACGGCCGACACCAGGGCCGGCGCGTCGGCAGGGTCAGGGCGGCGCAGCCACAGGCGCGGCGTGCGGACCTCCGCTGGAAGAACAGGAGTCACGGGGCGCAGCATAACGGCAAGCCCTGCCTCACCGGCAGAAGCCTAGAAGTGGGTGCGGAAGACACCAGCGCGCGGAGCCGCCTTGGCCCTGCTGGGCGCGCGGCGGGTCGCGTCCAGATACACCAGGCGCAGCAGCTGCCAGCGCTTCAGCCCAGGCCGCTGCCGCTGCTTGTGCAGGACGCTCCGTTCCAGTGCGGCGCGGTTGCCTTTCAGGGCCGCCAGCACGCGGGCTTCCCAGTAGACATCCTGCGCGTTGTCTCGGCGGGCGCTGCCATGCGGAATGGTGGAGTAGCGGGACTTGCGCCCCGTAAACGCGCTGAGCAGCAACGCTGCCGCGCCCAGAACCAGAACGACGAGCAGGATTGTCAGGGACACAGGCACAGTCTAAGCCGGTCACCCTGCGCAGACGAGGAACTTTTACACGATGTCAGCTGGCGTTCAGACAACTGACAGCAGAACTCAGCGTGGACGCGGGTGATGAGCCTCAACCACGCTGAGGCGAACACAGTGAGTGACTGTCAGAGACAGCGGCCAAAATGGAATAGAGGGGCGTTGGTGGCTTCTCATTAGAACTGGGAGCCGCCGTGAGGCGCCAGGTCTATTCCACTGCTGACTCGCCCTTCAATTCAGGCGGTTGTCCCCAGGGCTAACGCCATACACCGCCCCCCAGGGTTTGTAGACGCTCTTGAGGGTGTCTTTGCCCACCACCTTGCCCGCGACCTTGATGGTGCGCGTGAGGACGCTGGTCATGCCCTGCATCGGTTGGTCCAGCAGGCGGCGGCCCCCTGGCGCCACCCGGTCGTCCGGCGAGTAGCTGGGGCTGGCGGGCGGCTTAAAGTCGGTAATGACCGGCTTGCTGATGCTGACCTGCCGGCCAGTGTTGGCCCCGAACACGTCAAAGCGCAGGGTGTCGGCCGCCGTGTCCCAGCTGGCCTGAACAAACAGGTGCGCGCCCGTGTCGTTTTTCATGCGCAGGTTCTTGCTGGGGGCGTACACCGTCGCCTCGAAGCCCACCGGGTCGTAGTAGCTGACGCGGTGGCTGTGCTCGTGGCGCTCGGTGATGGGCAGCCCCGCCTGGTACAGCGCGCGGAAGATGGTCGTGCTGACCTGACAGATACCGCCGCCGTCCTCCTTGGTCAGCGTGCCGCCGCTGATGACAAACCCCTTTACAAAGCCCGTGCTGGCGTCAATCTGCCCAATTTCCTCGTTGAAGTTGAATTCGTGGCCCGGCGCAATAAAGAAGTTATCCAGCTTGCTTGCCCCCACCAGCACGTTCTTTTCCCGGAAGTCTGGGCTGCCCGCGTAGCTGCTGGTGCCGGCGGCCACATGCCACAGCACGCCGCGCTTTGCCAGCACCTCCACGCTGCGCGTGGGCGTCACCCGTTTATAGGCCACCTGCGCGCTGCCCTTGCCCGCCTTGATGGCTTTCAGGAGGTTGGCCTTGGTGGCGTCCCGGTCAAAGACCCAGCCGGTCTGCCCCTTGGCTACCCAGCTGCCTCCCACATTGCGGAAAACCGCCGGTTTGGGCACGCGGGCCTTCAGGGTCTTTTCAATCTTGTCCAGCACGGGCGTGAAGGTGCTGCTGACCTTACTGTACTTCTTGCTGGCTTTTACGCCGGCAGCGGGCAGCGCCCAGGACTTGAGGATGCGCTCCTCCTTGACCTCGCCCTTGCGAATCTGAGGCTCGGTGGCCGTCAGAATCAGTTTGAACGGTTGCTGGGCGTGTGCGCTGCCTAGCAGGGCCAATGTAACCAAGGGAGAGAGAAGGCGCTTCATCACCTTAGGCTAGAGAGGGAGGGCTGGGCAGCGGTGAAGCGGCGTTGCGCCGGCCCTTACGCCGCCTTGCCCGAAAGTTGAGCCTTCTGGGGCACCCCTGCCCCCAGGGGCACCTGTCTGGCCAGGCGCGCCGTAGCGTGACCGCATGACCACGCCGGAAACCTCTGTGGGGCAGCGACTGGTAATTGCGGGTGGCTCGGGCTTTCTGGGCCGGGCCATGACGCGCTTTTTTGCGGCGCAGGGCTGGGAGGTCGTCATCCTGTCACGCAGCCGCCCCCAGCATCCGCTGCCCGCACGCTGGGTGGGCTGGGACGGCGTCAATCAGGGCGAGTGGGCGCGCGAACTGGACGGCGCCGCCGCCCTGCTGAACCTCGCTGGCCGCAGCGTGAATTGCCGCTACACCGCCGCCAACATGCTCGACATCTATGCCTCGCGCCTGGACAGCACGCGGGCGCTGGGGCGGGCCGCTGCTGCGGCCGCCTCTCCCCCACCCGTGTGGCTCAATTCCAGCACCGCCACCATCTACAGAGACGCCCGCGACCGCCCGCAAGACGAGGCGGCGGGCGAGCAGGGTCAGGGCTTCAGCGTGGACGTGGCCCAGCGCTGGGAAGCTGCTTTTCTGGAGGCCGACCTGCCAAACATCCGCCGCGTGGCCCTGCGCACCGCCATGGTCTACGGCGTGGGCGAGGGTGGCGTGATGGAAACCACCGACCGCGTGGTGCGCCTGGGCGGCGCCGGGCCGATGGCGGGCGGGGGTCAACGGGTGTCCTGGATTCACGAGCAGGACTTCTGCCGCGCAGTGGCCTTCCTGATCGCCAGTGACCTGAGCGGCCCCGTGAATGTCAGCGCCCCCGAATCGCCCACCAACGCCGAGTTTTTGCGGGCCTACCGTAAAGCCTGGGAGGTGCCGCTGGGTGTACCGTCAACCACCTTCCTGATCCAGTTGGGTGCCCGCGTCATGGGCTCCGAGGCCGAACTGCTCCTGAAAAGCCGCTGGGCGGCGCCGGGGCGACTGCTTTCGGCGGGCTTCACCTTCGACTTCACCGCCTGGCCCCATGCGATAGAGACGCTGGTGGCGCAGGCCCGCCGGGAAGGCCATCAGGGCCGCTAGAGGGAACGAAGGCCAAGCCCCCCGCCGAATGCTGGCGGGGGGCTTGTTCGTGGCGGGCCCTGTAGGACTTGAACCCACGACCTACGGTTTTGGAGACCGCCGCTCTACCAACTGAGCTAAGGACCCGTTCTCGCGCCGCAGCGCGGGCGTGTGCAGAGTAGCAGAGGGTCTGGGGACGCGCAAGGGGCAGGGCTCAGACGGACTCTGATTGAACCGAGCAGAATGCCGGGTGGAATCCGAGCGGACTTGCAAAGCTCCGCAAGAGAGCGAGCGGGAGAAGGTACGGATGCCGCTTCATGACGGCGCAGTCGGCAGGGCGCCGTCTGCGCCTCCATATCGCAGCATCCGGATCAGCCAAATGGCGCAGCCGACACGCCGGGCGCATGCTCTAGGGTGAGCAGCGATGACCAAGCAAGCGGCGCAGCGTCCCAGAGGCGCCCAGGCGCGGGCAGCGCAGGTGCTGCCGGCCCTGCACACCATGTACCCGGACGCCAAGACGGAACTGGCGTTCCACAACCCCTTCGAACTGCTGGTGGCCACCGTCCTGAGCGCCCAGGCCACCGATGTCAGCGTGAACGCCGCCACCCCAGCCCTGTTTGCCGCTTACCCCGACGCCCACGCTATGAGCCTGGCCCAGCCGGAAGACCTCGAACCCCTGATCCGGCGCATCGGACTGTACCGGGGCAAGGCGAAGAATCTGGCGGCGCTGGCGCGGCTACTGGTCGAGCGGCACGGCGGCGAGGTGCCCAACGACTTTGACGCCGTGGTGGCCCTGCCCGGCGCTGGGCGCAAGACGGCCAATGTGGTTCTCAGTAACGCCTACGGCTACCCAGCCATTGCGGTGGACACCCATGTGGGGCGCCTGAGCCGCCGCCTGGCCCTGAGCGTGCAGACCAACCCGGACAAGGTTGAAGCCGACCTCCAAACGCTCTTTCCGCGTGACCGCTGGGTCTTCTTACACCACGCGCTGATTTTGCACGGGCGGCGGGTGTGCATGGCCCGGCGCCCCCTGTGCGAGGCGTGCGTCATGAACACGTTTTGTCCGAAAGTGGGCGTGGAGTGACCGGCCCTGGTTCCGGGCGGGGACAGACCTGGCGCTTTTCAGGGCAGGTGTGGCTGTTTCTGGCATCGGTGTTCGTGTTTGGCCTGTCGCAGGCGTTTACGGCGCTGTTCCTCAATTTTTATCTGCGGGCGCTGGGCCTGGGCGCCGAGTGGCAGGGGGTCATGAACGCGCTGCCGGCCCTGACGCTGGCGGCCCTGAGTCTGCCCGCCGTGGCGCTGGCCCGTCGCATCAGCAACGCCCACACCCTGAAAGTCGGTGCGGCCCTGAGCCTGCTGGGGACCGTGCTGCTGGCGCTGGCGCAGGGGCCACTGCTGGTGGTCCTGGGCGCGCTGGTGCAGGGTGCGGGCGCCGCGCTGAGTGTGGTCTCGGGTTCGCCCTTTATGGCCGACAACAGCACCGAACGCAGCCGCGTCACGCTGTTCAGCGTGCAAAGCGCCCTGATGACCGGCGCGGGCTTTCTGGGCAACCTACTGGGAGGCCAGGTGCCCTCGCTGTACGCGGCGTGGACGGGCAGCGAGCCGGACAGCCTGGGCGCCCTGCGCGCCGCGCTGCTGGTGGCGGCCGGGCTGCTGGCCCTGGGACTGATTCCGGTACTGGGCCTGCGCGCTAGTGGCCATACAGTGCGCGAAGGCCGCAGCTTCCGGGTACGCGACCGGGCGACGATGGCGCGCCTGGTGCTGCCCAACGTGCTGGTGGGGCTGGGGGCGGGCGCCACGATTCCCTTCCTAAACATCTTTATCGAGGGCAAGTTCCGCATCAGTTACAGCGACCTGGGCACGCTGTTTGCGTGGACCAGCCTGGCGACGGCCGCCACGGCCCTGCTGCAACCCCTGTTGGTCAAGCGGCTGGGGCAGTTGCAGGCGGTGCTGCTCGTGCAGGCCAGCAGCCTGCCGTTTCTGGCGATGCTGGGCTTTGCGCCGAGCCTCTGGCTGATCACGGCGGCGCTGTTTACGCGCGGCGCCCTGATGAACGCGGCGGGGCCGGTGTATTCCGCCTACGCCATGAGCGCGCTGCCAGAAGAAGACCGGCCCATGTACTCGGCGGTCAACGTGATTGCCTGGGACGCCGGCTGGGCCGTCAGCAGCGTGCTGTCCGGGGTGGTGCGCGGCCTGCTGCCGTTTGGCGCGGCTTTTCACGTACTCTTCGCCTGGACCCTGCTGATGTACGCCAGCAGCGTGCTGGCCATCTACCTGGGCCTGTACCGCCGGGCGCGCATGAAGGGGGCCGCAAGTCCACTTTCTCCGCCCGCGTGACGCTGAATGCAGCATTGGGGGGTAGACTGCCTGGTGATGAGTGACACGTCTCCCCTTCGCCGCCTGCACCGCGTTCAGGAACTTGACCTGAACCTCGACCGCCTGCGCGACGAGGAACAGAACATTTCCGGCGAGCTGCGGGGCGCCCGCGCCGAGCAGGAGCGCCTGAACAACGACCTTGAAGACACCGAAATCACCCTGGAAGGCGTGCAAAAGCAGCTGCGCCAGCAGGAACTCGACCTGAGCGGCACCCGCGAGCAGATTGCCCGCGCCCGTGAGGAGCAGGAAAAGAACGCCTTTGACGCCCGCGCGCAGTCGCAGTACGGCAGCCGCATTCAGATGCTCTCGGAGCGCGCCGACGAGATGGAAGAGGACCTGGGACCGCTCAAGGCCCGTCAGCAGGAACTGAACGAGCGCTCGGCCGACCTGCGCGCCCAGCACCGCACCCTGCGCCCCACCCTGGGCGCCCTGGAGGAGCAGGACGACGCCCGCGTTCAGGACCTGCGCGACCAGGGCGAGGCCGACCGCCAGGAACGCGCCGAATTGGCCGCCGCCCTGGACACCCGCACTGTGCGCGAATACGACATGATTCGCCGCGCGAAAAAGGGCCTGGGCGTCGTGGAAATCAAGGCCGGGCGCTGCTCGGGCTGCAACGTTAACCTGCCGGTGAACGTGCAGCAGAAAGCCGCCCAGGGCAAACTGCCCCCGGTGAAGTGCCCCAGCTGCGGCCGCTTCCTGATTCGGTTGGACCTGGCCTGAACCTCAGCAGAAAGCCGCGCTTCCAGTTCAGGCTGGAGCGCGGCTTTTCGCGGTCTGGATCAGGGGCTCTATCAGAAGAGTGGGCGCCATCTGGGCTTAATCTGCTGTTCGGCAGACCAAGTGGGGGCTGGTCCGCGTCTCCTTTGCTGGCGCCTGGTCATCCGTGCGGCGTCCTCTGCCTCACCGCTCTGGGCATTCTTCAGTGAAAACGCCGGACCAACAATTAAAATTCGTCCCGGTCAAATACTGCCGCAATCTGCTCACGGCTTAACCCCTGCCCCAGCAGAATCAGCAGCAGCAGGCGGGCCTTGTGGGCGTTCAGAAAACTAGCCGGGATAGCGCCCGCTTCTACCAGCGTCGCGCCGCCGCCCGCGTACCCGTACACCGGCAGCACGGGCCCGGCGTGGGTGCGCGTGGCGATCACCACGGGCTTGTCGGTGGCGCGAATCAGGGGCAGCAGTTCGGCGGGCAGGTTGCCGGTGCCCAACGCGGCAATCACCAGGCCGTCAGCCCGTGCAGCGGCCTCGGCGTAGCCCTCGCCGGTCCAGCCCGCGTAGGCGTACAGGATCTCCACCTTCGCCTCCAGGTGCGCTGGATGGTAAGTGGCACGCGGCTCGGGGACCGCAAAATAATGAACGCGCGCGCGCGTCCCCTCGCGGTCAATGCGGCCAATGGGACCGGGATAGCCGCCAAAGGCGTCCACCGCCGTCGTGTGAATCTTGGTGACGGTGCGCGCGTCAAAGATGTCGCCGCCAATGACCACCAGCGGCCCCCGGCCCCGGCTGCTGGGGTGCAGCGCCACATGCGCGGCGTCCAGCAGGTTGGCGGGACCGTCCCAGGACACTTCCTCGGCGTGGCGCATGCTGCCGGTCAGCACCACCGGCAGCGGCACATCCAGCAGCAGATGCAGCGCAAACGCCGTTTCTTCCAGCGTATCGGTGCCGTGCGTGACCACCACGCCGTCGTGTGTGTCGGCCAAGTCCCGAATCAGCGCGGCCAGCTGGCCCATGTGGGCGGGGGTGACATGCGGACTGGGAAGGTTAAAGGGCTGGGCGTCCGTGACCGTCACGCCTTCCAGGCCGGGCAGATTGGGGGGCTGCTGGGGCGTCAGGCCGCGCCCATCGGGGCTGGGACGGCTGGCAATCGTGCCGCCCGTGTGAATCACCGCGAGGCGGGGCGCTGGAATGGACATGCCCGGCATCCTAACGTGCCGGCCGAGCGGAGCGTCCAGCGCGAGGGACCGCCGGGGCTACCGGCGACGCAGCCGAACCCACATCAGCGCCAGCACGAAGACAGCCAGGGTCAGCGGCAGTTCGGCCACCAGGGCAGCTTCCACTTGAACCCCGGCATGGGTGCGCTGCCACAGGCCAATCCCCAGCCACAGCAGCGCGGCCGCCAGGGCAGTCAGCACCTGCTGCAGGAGGGGCGGCACCCCGACGTTACTCGCGCGCCGCGTCAATCAGGGCCTGGGCGCCCTGACCCAGCATATCGGCGGCCAGTTCAGCGCCCAAGTCGGCGCATTCACCGGGGTCGCCCTGAGTGGTGCCGCGAATCACCTGCGTACCGTCCAGCGCCCCCACCCAGCCTTCCAGGGTCAGCAGGCCGCCCTTGACGCTGGCATGCGCCCCCACCGGCGCCATGCACCCGGCGCCCAATCCAGCCAGGAACTCGCGCTCGGCGGTAATGCGGTCGTCGGTGGTGTGGTCGTGGATGGCGTAAGCGACTTCAATGCTCAGGTCATCGTCGGCGCGGGTTTCCAAGGCCAGGGCGCCCTGCCCAGGCGCGGGCAGAATGATGTCGGGCTCCAGAAACTCGTCAATGCGGTGGCGCATTTCGGTGCGAATCAGACCGGCGGCGGCCAGCACGATGGCGTCGTATTCATCGCCCGCCAGCGCGGCCAGGCGCGTGTCAATGTTGCCCCGCAGGTTCACGATCTGTATGTCCGGGCGGAAGGCGCGCAGGAAGGCCTTACGCCGCACGCTGCTGGTGCCCACACGGGCGCCCTGCGGCAACTCGGCCAGCTTTTTCATGCCCTCTTTGCCAATCAGAACGTCGCGGGCGTCCACCCGGCGCGGAATGGCGCTGACCTCCAGGCCCTCGGGCTGCTCGGTGGGCAGGTCCTTGAGGGAATGCACGGCGATGTCAATCCGCTTGGCCAGCAGGGCGTCTTCAATTTCCTTGACCCAAAAGCCCTTGTCGCCCTTTTGCGCCATCGCTTCCAGGCTGCCCCGGTTGCGGTCGCCGCCCGTGCTGATGGTCTGAATCCGGAAGTCCGTCTCGGGCCACTCCTCTTTCAGCCGGGCCACCACCCAATGGGTTTGTGCGAGCGCCAGAGTCGAGCCGCGCGTGCCTACCGTCACCATCCGCATAACCCAAGCAGTATACGGGCTGACCACGAGAACGGGCGGTCGGCCCCTGCCCGTGCGGCACAATGGACCCCATGACCTTTCCAGACGGCTTCGTGTGGGGCGCGGCCACCGCTGCCTATCAGATTGAAGGCGCCGTGCAGGAGGGCGGACGGGGGCCCAGCATCTGGGACACCTTTGCCCACACGCCGGGCCGGGTGCGCGGCGGCCAGACGGGCGACGTGGCCTGCGACCATTACCACCGCTTCGCCGAGGACGTGGCCCTGCTGCGCGAGTTGGGCGTGGGGGCCTACCGCTTCAGCGTGTCGTGGCCGCGCGTGCAACCGGGCGGCCGGGGCCGGGCCAACCCAGCGGGCCTGGCCTTCTACGACCGCCTGACCGATGAGCTGCTGGCCGCCGGGCTTGAGCCCTGGGTGACGCTGTATCACTGGGACCTGCCGCAGGAACTGGAAGACGCAGGCGGCTGGCTGAACCGCGACACGGCCCACCGCTTTGAGGACTACGCCTACTTGGTCGGCGAGCGGCTGGCCGACCGCGCGGCAGCCTTTATGACCCTGAACGAGCCTTTCGTGGTCATGGCGCTGGGCTACGCGCTGGGCGTTCATGCGCCGGGCAAAACGCTGGGGCTGGGCGCGTTTCCGGCGGCGCATCATCAGCTGCTGGCCCACGGCCTGGGGGTGCGGGCGCTGCGCGAGGCCGGAGCGCGGCAGGTCGGCCTGGCCAACACCTACGCCCCGGCCTGGCCCACCAGTGACCGGGACGCCGACCACCGCGCCGCTGACTTAACAGACGCGCTCCACAACCACCTCTTTACCGACCCGTTGCTGCGCGGCGAGTACCCGGCCCCCGTGCTGGACCTACTGTCTGAACGCACGCCCGAAGTGCTGGACGTGGTGCGCCCCGGTGACCTGGCCGTCATGGCCACGCCGCTGGACTTTCTGGGGGTCAATTACTACCAGCCCGACTGGGTGAAAGCCAGCGCCACCTCTCCGTTTGGTGCCGAGGTGGGGACGGTGCCGGGGCGCCCGCAGACCGGACTGGGCTGGTCCGTCGTGCCCAAGGGCCTCACCCAAACCCTGACGGGTCTGAAGGCGCGCTACGGCGAGACCTGCCCGCCCCTGGTTGTAACGGAGAACGGCTGTGCGTGGCCGGATACCCCAGGGGCAGATGGACGTGTGCGGGATGACTTCCGCATTCGGTATCTGGACGCCCACCTTCAAGCGGCGCAGGATGCCCTTACGCAGGGGGCGCCGCTGAAGGGCTACTTCGTGTGGAGCCTGCTGGATAACTTTGAGTGGGCGGAGGGGTACAGCCAGCGGTTTGGGCTGGTGCATGTGGATTTTGAGACGCAGGTGCGGACGCCGAAGGACAGTTACTTCTGGTTTCGGGAGCGGGTGAAGGGTGGGGGGTGAAGGCTGAGTTTTCTGGGCCTGCCCCACCCCCCAGCCCCCTCCCCCAGAGGGGCAGGGGGAGCAGACGTTGGCACTGGGCAGGGATTGACTGGCGCGGCGGAGAGGCCATAGTTCTCTGCGCCGTGGACGCCGTGGTCAACCTGCCGCCCATCGCCTCACGCCCGCGCGCTGCGCGCACGACGGCTTCCGTTGTTGACCCTATGAAGGTGGAAGACAGGGACGCTTAAAACCAGAGGGTCTACTTTCAAAAACAGGCTTCAGCAAAAGCACCTTTCAAAAGTAGAACCTCTAGGCCGCACCAAGCCTTCTTGTCCCTCAACCGCCCAAGTCCAGGCGAGGCCATTGTGCGCGCAGCGCGCAGGCCCTTGCGGTGGGGCAACGGAGGGCGTCGAGGCCGGACACGTCAATTAGAAGAACGGCCTCGCCAACATCAGTAGGATCTCTTGCCCAGTGCTAACGTCTGCTCCCCCTGCCCCTCTGGGGGAGGGGGCTGGGGGGTGGGGCCACTCCGTTAAGACCCCCCCGTCCCCCATGCGCCACACGGCGGATGCGCCCCCACCCCCGCCAGACCTAGCCTGAACCCATGTCCCCCTCTGCCGCTGCCCCCCCACCAGAACGAACACGCAGCGCCCTGGGGGTGCTGGGCACCTACCTGGGGCCGCTGAAATGGCAGGTCGTCGCCCTGGCCACCCTGCTGCTGACCGGCACCGGCCTGAACCTACTGCTGCCTCAGCTGCTGCGCCGCTTTGTGGACAACGTGGGTCTGGGCGCGGGGACCGATGTGGGCCTGCTGGTGCGTCTGGCCGGCCTATATATCGCGCTGGCCGTGGGCGTCCAGCTGATGACCGCCGGCGCAACCTATGTGGGCGCGCGGGTCGGCTGGACCGCCACCAACCGCCTGCGCGCGGACCTGATGGCGCACCTGCTCTCGCTGGACATGCGCGAACACAAGGAGCGCACCCCCGGCGAGATGATCGAGCGCATTGACGGCGACGTGACGGCCCTGAGCAACTTCTTCTCGCAATTTGCGGTGCGCGTGTTCGGCGCGGCGCTGCTGCTGACCGGCGCGCTCATCATGTTCTTCCGCGAAGACTGGCGCGTCGGGGCCGGCGTGACGGTCTTTACGCTGATCACCCTGACGGCCATGAACCGGGTGCGCAAGCTGGGCGTCGAACCCACCCGCCTGGAGCGCGAAAGCAGCGCCCGGCTGTTCGGCTTTGTGGAGGAGCGCTTGGCAGGCCTGGAGGACATTCGCAGCCTCGGCGCCGGCCGCCACCACCTGCGGCGCTTTCTGCAAACGCAGCGTGAGTTCTTTACCCGATCGGTCAATTCCTGGCGGCGGCGCAGCGTGGTGTGGCAGCTGTCCATGCTGCTGTTCGCCATCGGCTACGTGGGCGTGCTGACAGCGGCAGTGGGCCTGTACGCCGCCGGCACCATCTCGCTGGGCACAGCGTTCCTGATGTACCAGTACATGACGCTGGTGGAAGAACCCATTGACCAACTCACCCAGCAGCTTCAGGACCTGCAAAAGGCGGGTGCCAGCCTGGGCCGCGTGTCCGAACTGCTGGCCCTGCGCAGCGAGGTGCGCGGCGGCCAGACCCCGCTGCCCACTGGCCCACTGGCGCTGGACTTTCAGCAGGTCAGCTTTTCCTACGCCCCCGAAGACCCGGCGGCGCGCGGCGTGTTGCACGGCGTCTCGTTTCACCTGCCCGCCGGACAGACCGTGGGCCTGCTGGGCCGCACCGGCAGCGGCAAAACCACGCTGACCCGCCTGGTCTCGCGCCTGTACGACGCCACCAGCGGCGCCATCACCCTGGGCGGCGTGCCGGTCACGGCTGCGCCCCTGCACGACCTGCGCCAGCGTGTGGCGGTCGTGACCCAGGACGTGCAGCTGTTTCAGGCCAGCGTGCGCGACAACCTCAGCTTCTTTGACCCGCAGGTGACCGATGCGCAGGTTGAGGCTGCGCTGCGCGAGGTCGGGCTGGGGACCTGGCTGGAACGATTGGAAGATGGGGTGCGCACCCCCCTGCCCACCGGCAGCCTTTCGGCAGGCGAGGCGCAGCTGCTGGCCTTTGCCCGCGTGCTGCTGCGCGACCCCAGCGTGATTATTCTCGACGAGCCCAGCAGTCGCCTGGACCCCGCCACCGAGGCCCGCCTGACGGCCGCCATGACCCGCCTGCTGACCGGGCGCACCGCCATCATCATTGCCCACCGCCTCGACACCGTGGCGCGCGCCGACCGGATTCTGGTACTGGGCGACGGCGAGGTGCTGGAAGACGGCGAGCGCGACGCGCTGGCCCAGGACCCCCGCAGCCACTACGCGGCGCTTCTGCGCGCAGGCGTACTGGACGAGGGCGAAGGGGTGCTGGCGTGAGGGGGGCTCAGAGCATCACCTGTGAGCAGGCCCCTTCCCTGTTACCGCCTCCCCTCCACGTTTCCCACTCCACGCTCCGCCGGAGGCCCGCATGACTGCCACCCCTCAGCCCCAACACCAGGAACGCACTTTTGCGCTGTCCAAAGAGCTGTTCAAGTACAAACCCGGCCTGTTCGCCTTCAACCTCCTGATGTGGGGAATGGTGCACGCCTCGCCCGCGCTGCTCACGCTGGCGGTCAGCAGCCTCTTTGGCGCCCTGGAACGAGCCGACAACCTGAACACGGCGGGGCAACCCATTCAGCCGGCCGTTGCCGCCGCCTGGGTTGCACTGGGGTGGTTCGCCTTCGTGCGCCTAAGCCGCTTCGGCATTTTTTACGGGGCGTTCCGGGCCTGGATTGAACTGTGGTACACCCTGGACGCCCTGGTGCGCCGCAACCTGATGGGCTACCTGTTAACGGCGCGGGGCAGCCGCCGCCTGCCCGACACCCCGGCCGAAGCCGTCAGCCGCTTCCGCGATGACGTGGACGACGTGGCCGGCTACACCGAAGTCTGGGTGGACGGTGCGGGCTTCCTGCTGTACTCGGTGGTGGCCATCACCCTGATGGCGCGCGTGGACCCCCTGATTACCCTGCTCGTCTGCGCGCCGCTGCTGCTGATGGTGCTGTTTGTGCAGCGGCTGTCGCCCACCATCCGCAGTTACCGCCGCCGAATGCGCGAGGCGACCGCCCGCGTGACTGACTTTATCGGCGAGACCTTCGGGGCAGTCAGCGCCGTGAAGCTGGCCGCCCAGGAAGGCAGCATGGTCACGCATCTGCGCTCGCTGGGCGAAACCCGGCGCCACGCCGCCCTGCGCGACGTCCTGCTGACCGAACTGATCCGGGGCGTAAACACCAATATGGTGAACCTCGCCGTGGGCCTGGTGCTGCTGCTGGGCGCCAACAGGGTGCGCGGCGCGCAGATGGACATTCAGGACTTTGTGCTGTTTATCGGCCTCCTGCCACGCCTGACGGGCAGCATGGGCTTTTTTGGCGACGCCATCGCCCGGCACCGCCGCACCGGGGTCAGCTACGACCGCATGACCCGCCTGCTGCAAGACGCGCCAGACACGACCATCGTGGCCCACCACCCGGTCTATCTGCAGAGTGATCCCCCTGCAGAGCAGACCACGCCGACGGCCCTGCCCCTACAAGAGCTGCGGGTTGAGGGCCTGACGGCCATCCACGCCAGCGGCCTGGGCATTCAGGACGCCAGCTTCATCCTAAAGCGCGGCGAGTTTGTGGTGGTCACGGGCCGCATTGGCAGCGGCAAAAGCACCCTGCTGCGCGCGCTGCTGGGCCTCATCCCTGTGCAAAGCGGCTCGGTGTTCTGGAATGGCGAGCGGGTAACCGACCCCGCCACCTTCTTGGTGCCGCCGCGCAGCGCTTACACAGCGCAGCTGCCCAACCTCTTTTCCGACACCCTGCGCGAGAACATCACGAGTGGCGAGGCCGACGCGCACCTGGGCCGCGCCGTGAACCTGGCGGTGCTGGAGCCCGATCTTGAGGCGCTGGGCGGCGGGCTGGACACGCCCGTCGGTGCCCGAGGCGTCAAGCTCTCTGGCGGCCAGATTCAGCGGGCGGCGGTGGCCCGGATGCTGGCCCGCCCCGCCGACCTGCTGGTCTTTGACGACGTGTCCAGCGCCCTGGACGCCCGTACCGAAGCGCAACTGTGGCAAGGTCTGAGCACCACAGACGCGACCTGCCTGGTGGTCAGCCACCGCCGCGCCGCCCTCCTGCGCGCCGACCGCATTCTGGTGGTGCAGGGCGGCCGAATTACTGACGAAGGTACTCTGCCCGACTTACTGGAACGCAGCGACGAAATGCGCGCCCTATGGGCCGAGGAGGAAGTGGGGAGCGGACAGTAAAGAATGGAAAGTGGAAGAAAGATGGAGGGGCGCTCAAGTCGGCGCCCCTCCATCCTTTGTTTGACAGCTCCCTGACTGACCCAGAGACGAAAAGGGGTTCTTCGCTTTTGAAAGTCGAACCTCTAGGCCGCACCAAGACCCCTTGCCCCTTGACCGCCCAGGTCCAGGCGAGGCCATTGTGCGCGCAGCGCGCAGGCCCTTTCGCGGGGCAGCGGATGGCGTCGAGGCCAGACCCGTCAATGAATAGAGCGGGTCAGCCAGCATCAGTAACAACTCTTGCCCAGTGCCAACGTCTGCTCCCCCTGCCCCTCTGGGGGAGGGGGCTGGGGGGTGGGGCAATCCGTTCAAATCTCCTGAAGCGGAATCGCCGCCAACCACTCCGGCACCTCATCCGGCGCGTAAGTGTCAAACACCAGCCGCGTCAGCGCCACCAGCGGATACCCGCCCAGCTCGCCCCCCTCCTTGCGCCGGTCCACAATGCAGGCAATCCCCACGCATTGCCCTCCCGCTGCCTCGGCCGCCTTAACGGCTTTGAGCACGCTGCCCCCAGTGGTCAGCACGTCCTCGACGGCCACAAACCTCTCCCCTACCCCCACCGCAAAGGCTTCCCGAATCTTCATGCCGCCCTGCCCGTCTTTCTCGGCGAAGATGGCGCGGGTGCCGCAATGGCGCGCCGTTTCGTAGGCCAGCACCACGCCGCCCATCGCCGGGCCGATGATGAAGTCGGCCTGGATGCCCGCTGCGCGAATGGCCTCGGCCAGCGCCTGCCCAATCTGCTCGGTGTACTGGGGATGCTGCAGCACGGTCGTGCTCTGCAAAAACTTGGGGCTGTGGCGGCCACTGGCCAGCAAAAAGTGACCCTCGTGGTAGGCGCCCGCCTGCCGATACACCTCAAGAACGTTCATGGGGGCAGTATTCCATTCTGGCCGCCCCCGGCGGGGCATCATGCCGTATGGACACCGTGACATTTCCAGGAGCGCGGGTGGTGGGGGCGCGGCGCAGGCTGCTGGGCATTGGGCGCGCCGAACTGGCGCAGGAAGCGGGGCTGCCCCCAGCCCTGCTGGCCCAGTTAGAAGCCGGGCATTACGACCCGCGCAGCCTGCACGAACTGGCCCGGCGGGTGCTGGCGCGCCGCCTGGACATCACGCTGGACTAGGCCGCGCGGCTTAAGGCGGCTGGCGGATTCGCAGCCGCCCCCGTTCATGTTGAGATAGAGGCCATGTTGAGCTCAGGGCCGTGCCGAGATAAGGAAAGGGCCAACGGCGCTGGACCCAGTGACCCTGGAGAATTGAACTATAGAGTTCTGCCTGAGAAGGCCGAAAAGGAACGGTGCGGCGTGAATCAGGCGTTTGTAGATGCCAGCTGGCACGAGGTGCCCGGCGACGATGGAAACCTGACCGGCCTGGGCGGCTGGGGCCTGGTGCTGCTGGTGCCGGGAACGCTGCCGGCGCGGTTTCAGGGCCAATTGCGCGCCCCCGACAACAACGCCGCCGAGGTGCGCGCGGTGCTGGAAGCCGTGCGCGCGGCGCCAGCCGGACCCCTGACAGTGCATACCGACAACGAGGCCGTCATCGCCGCTGTGGGCCGGGGCCGGGGCCCGGAGGTGCTGACCGACGCCGCCCATGAGGTCCTTGAAGAAGTGGCGGCGCGCGGCGTGACGCTGCGGGTGCGCTACGCCCCCCGCACCCGGCGGCACATGATGACGGCGCATCTGCTGGCCAACGACGCGCGGCGGGGCCTGGGCACCCCCGGCCTGCTGGGCGCCCGCTCAGACGTGGTCATTGAGCAGCGGGCCGCTGGGGGTGAGGCGCGGGTCAGCCTGCGCCGCGAGGGTGAGCGCGTCACCGCCCACGTCCCGCTGGACTTTGCCTCAGAGGTGCCGCCCAGTGCCCAGGCGCTGCTGGCGGCGGTGGGCCTGGCCCTGCCCGGCGAGGTACTGGTCGTCCGGCGCGCCAGCAAGGTGGCCCAGGCGCTGTGGCAGCGGCCAGAACGCGCCCTGCGCCCCACCGCCCAGGCACTGCTGCAAGGCGCCCGCCGCGCCGCCGACGAAAGCGGTGTGCAGGTGGAATTTCTGGGCGCGGGCTAGAGATGTCCTATAGGAGAACCCAGAGCGGATGCCCCCTCACCGCTGTTCAGACGGAGGCTGTTGAATCATGGCCTAGCCGAAAAGGCACTCTCTGGGCCTCTATAACGCAGCCTCCGTCGTTTCGCGCGCTCTGCTCCCCAACTCTTCGACTCTGCCCGGATTGCATCCAGCATGCGGCTGAAGTCCACCGGGGTCCGTCTCTGTCCGCAAGAGGCAGAAGTACCAACGGAACCTTGCGGTGTTGTCAGTCCCAGGGTGGAACTCGCAGCCGCTGTCAGGGGGTACGCTGAACCATGCGGTTCACATCGTTTGAGGCGGAGCAAGGCGGCAGGCAGGTGCGGGTCTGGGGCGCCGCCGATCTGCTGGTGGTCAGCGCGCCCCTGCCGGGTGTGCTGCGCGTGCGGCTGCTGCCCGAGGCGCGTGCCCAGAGCCTGAATTTTCCCCACCCCAGCCCAAAGGCCAGCTTCGCTCTGCGCCCCGACCTCCCCGAAAGCGTGGCCCTGAGCGTCACCGAAGCGGACGGCACAGAGCTCCTGGTCATTGGCGGCGGGCTGGCCCTGCGCCTGAACCGGCACACCGGCGCCTGGCAGGCCCTGAGCGGCAGTGGTCCCTCGGCGCGGGTGCTGGCCGAGGCCCTGGGCTGGGCGGGCGAGGCCCCAGCCCCGCGCCCCCCGCTGGACGCCACCCGCTTCAACTTGCGCCGCACCCGCCTGTCCCTGGCCGCCCCTAAAGGCGCCGCGTACCTGGGCTTTGGCGAGAAGGTGGGCCCTCTGGACAAACGCGGCATGGCGCTGACGTTCTGGAACACCGACTGCTTTCCGCACCACACCGAAACTGACCCCCTCTATGTCTCGGTGCCGTTCATGACGGTGCTGGACGCCGGGCGCGCCCACGGCGTCTTTCTGGACGAGCCCTGGCGCCTGGAGGTGGACGTGGCCCGCGCCCACCCGGACGAGGTGCGCTGGGCCTCGGCGGGGCCAGAGCTGGACGTGTACGTCATCTCTGGCCCCCGCCCAGCCGATGTGCTGCGGCGCTACACCGACCTGACGGGCGCGGCCCCCATGCCACCGCTGTGGGCGCTGGGGGCGGCCCAGAGCCGCTGGGGCTACCGCACTGAGGCCGACCTGCGCGCGGTGATCGCCGGTTACCGTGAGCGCCAGTTGCCGCTTGACAGCGTCTACGTGGACATTGATTACCTGGACGCCTACAAGGTCTGGACGGTTAACCGCGCCAATTTTCCCGACCTGAAGGCGTTTGTGCGGGAGGCGGCCGGGCAGGGCGTGAAACTGGTGCCTATCGTGGACCCCGGCGTGAAGGTCGAAGCGGGCTACGACGTGTATGAGGAAGCCGTCAGGGGTGACCATCTGGTCAGGACGGCGCGTGGCGAGGTGCTGGTGGGCGAGGTCTGGCCTGACCCGGCGGTCTTTCCAGACTTCACGCGCCCCGAGGTCGTGGGATGGTGGGCCGGACGCCACCGCCTGTTTGCCGAACTGGGCATTCAGGGCCAGTGGAACGACATGAATGAACCGGCGTGCTTCAGTCTCCGGGTCCCCCGCGAGACCGAGGGCAAGACCCTGCCCTACGACGCCTGGCACGGCACCCGCACCCACCTGGAGGTCCACAACGCCTACGCCAACGGCATGAGTGAAGCCAGCCGCGCCGGCTACGCGCGCCTGAGCCCTGGCATTCGCCCCTGGATTCTTACGCGCGCCGGGTACGCAGGCATTCAGCGGCACGCGGCCGTCTGGACCGGCGACAACACCGCCACCTGGTCCCACCTGGCCCTGAGCCTGCCCATGATTCAGGGCCTGGGCCTCAGCGGCGTGCCCTTCGCCGCAGCCGATGTGGGCGGCTTTGGCGGCGACACCACCGGCGAGTTGCTGGCCCGCTGGTACCAGGCGGCGGTGGGCTACGCCTTCCTGCGCAACCACGCCGCGCTGGGCACCGCCGACCAGGAGCCGTGGCGCTTTGGCGAGCCCTATACAGGGGTCATCCGGGCGGCGCTGGAGTGGCGCTACCGCCTGCTGCCGCACCTCTACACCCTGGCCCATACAGCCACCCGCACCGGTCTGCCCGTGATGCGCCCGCTGGCCCTGCACTTTCCCGCCGACGAGGACGCCGTGCGCGAGGACACCCAGTATCTGCTGGGGGACGGGCTGCTGGTGGCTCCGGTGCTGCGCGCCGGGCACCGCAAACGGCTGGTGTACCTGCCGGCGGGGCGCTGGGCCGAGGTGTTCAACCTGGGCCAGCTGGGCACCGTTCATGAGGGCGGGCAGCACATCGTGGCCCACGCGCCGTTAGACACCCTGCCGCTGTACCTGCGCGAGGGCGAGGCGGTGCCGGTGACCACGCCGGCCCAGCACACCACCACCGCCCGCTGGGAAGAACTGTCGTGGCTGGTGCATGCCAGCCCGGCGGGCTTTCTGGGCCAGCTGTACGAAGACCTGGGCGACGGCCCGGTGCGCGGCCGCCTCACCCGCCTGATGGGCGAGCGCCAGGGCCGACGCCTGCTCATTCGCCGCGAAACGCAGGGCGAGGCCGGCCCAGAAGCCCGCGTGACCATGCGTGTGGTGGGCCTGGGGCATGTGCGCGGCGTGCAGGGGGCCGTGAATTACACCTACGAGGACGGACTGCTGACCCTGACGCTGCCCGCCCGCTGGACCGGCGTGACCCTGGATTTGGAGGAGGAACCAGAAGGCGAGCCAGACACCCGGTCAGAAGAGAACGGCTGAAGGCGAGGAACCAGATTATTCAAAATGGTTTTCTGGGCACTTGAAGACATTCCACAGCAGCCCTGATACGGCTTCCGTCCATTGCCGGAATATCTGGAGGAGCACCGGATGTTCCCCGCTTTCGGCGCTTTGCAAGCCCAAGTCCTAGAAATCCGTATGTCAGGCCGCTGGCCTCAAGAGCTCCGAAATCGGCTCTACCAAAAAGACCGACCTGGAAGCTCAGGTCGGCCTGGGGCATAGAGGCGCCGTTTACCCGTCTGCTGGCTGGGGCTGCGCCGTCACTGTCACCCGCTGACCCTGCCGCAGCCGGTTAAAGGTCACGTCGGCGTGGGCCGTCACGGGGCAGCCCAGCAGATTCGCCGCGTCCTGGGCAGCGGTTTGCACAAAAAATTCCATATCGCGCACCACTGGATGCCCGATGAAGGCGTCAATGTAGGCGTCCAGGCTGAACAGTTCCAGCAGCCCCGGCCCGGCCTCGTAGCGCAGGGTCAGGGTGCTGCCGGGGGCCGGGTTCAGGGTGACCGGGCACAGGTGCGGCAGGTGCAGCACGTGTTCAATGGCCGTGGTCAGGTCAGGCCGCGCGTTGGCAATCACCCGCAGCAGGCTGGCCGGCGGCGGGGTCTCACTCATGCGGCGGCGGCCCGGGCGGCGCGGCCCACCCGGAAGGCCAGCAGCGCCGCAATCAGGTACTTGACCAAAATGTCGGCAGCGATGATCGACACAATTTGGCCTGTGCTCTTGTCACCCCAGAAGGCGAGCAATGTAAACAGAATGGAATCCAGCGGCACACTGACGGCGTTGCTGGCCAGCACCCGCGTCCACCAGCTGCGCTGGATGAGGCGCTGATAGACCGCCGTGTCAGCAAGTTCGCTCAGCAAGATGCCCAGGAAACTTGCGCCAATGAAGCGCCACTGCGTATCTGTAACCAGCGCCACAGTGGTGTTCACGATCAACGCAGCGGCAATAGCTATATAGACCGAGTTCAGGCCGCCTGCGCGGTGAATGCGGTCGCGCAAGGTAAAGACGGCTGCAAAAAAGACGGTTCCGACACTCAGCGGCCCAATGAACGTGTTCAGCGTGAGGTTGGCGAGCAGGATGCTCAGCGCGTACAGAGTAACCAGCAGCAGGGGCAGCGGGGCAAGCAGGCCACGCGCGGGAGAATGATTCATAGAGGAGCCTCCAGCCGCAGCGACAAAACAGGTCGCGGGCCGCCCCCGAGCCTACCAGAGGTCAGGGCCACAAAGCATGAACGGGCGGCCCTCTAGCGGCGGCGCCCAAAGCGCAGGCGAGAGGTCGGCGCTGGCTCTGGGGGCGGGGCGGCCGGCGTGATGGCTTCAAAGTCGCGCACAGCGCCCTGCAACCAGTCGGGGGCGCCGCCGGGGCGCAGCAGGTCCTCGCTGGGCACCCACTCAGCGCCGGTCAGCTGGGTGTGGTCCGGCTGAAGGATGCCCGCGCAGTATTCGGTGCCGAAAATCAGGTTCAGGCGCATGCCGTCTCCGGCCCCGTAACTGCCGCGCGCCGCGTGCGACCCCACCAGCTTCAGGTCGCTGACCGCCAGGCTCAGCTGCTCGCGGATGGTGCGGCGCAGTTGCAATTCGACCGGGTTACTTCCGGTGGCCGCACTGAGCACAAAACCCGGCAGGTCGTGACGGCCGCCGGGCAACAAGGGGGTGCGGGGCGCCGTGATGAGGTACGCGCCCCGGTGCGCAATCAGGGCGAAGGCCCCCACGTGGTAGGCGGTGGGCAGGGTCTGCTCGTCGGCGGGGGTCATCACAGGGGGCACTCCTGCTGCCAGGGGGGTCATGAGGGAGGGCAGGTCAGGGCATTGTACCCTCCGCCCCCACCGCCGTCACGACCGCCACAGGGGGGGCACGAGAGGCGCGCAGCGCAGCACCGCCGCCAGATCCAGCAGGGCGCCGTCGTGCGCGGGGTTGGTCCAGGCCGGTGACTGCACCAGCAGCACGCTGCTGACTGCGGCGGGGTCGGGCAGCCTGCTGCCGGGGGCCACCTGCCGGGTCAGGGTCACGCGCGCCAGCGCGTCTGGGGGCAGCAGCGCCGTCAGCTCACCGGCAGTGCGCGCCAGGTCGTAGCCCTCGGCCACAGGCAGGGCCTCATGCCAGAAGGGATACAGGGTGGTGACGTGCCGCACCCGGCCCCGCCGCAGGGCCAGGCCTGCCCAGTTGCCGGGCCGCACCCGCTCGGGGTCGCCGCTGGTGCTGCCCAGGTCGTGGTGCGAATCCAGATTCAGCACCGCCTGGCCTGGAAACTGGTCCAGCCATCCCCAGGCGTCGGCGTGGCTGAGGGTGACAAAGGCCGGCACTCCCGCGTAGGCGCGCAGGGCCTCCCAACCGGGGTACAGGGGAAAATCGGTGTCCAGCGCCGCCCAGTCGGCTGGGCCTGCCCCGCGCCGCTGGGCCCGCAGCGACCAGGCGGCCAGACGGTCGGTGTCCCGGTCAGGGGTGCCCCAGATAGGTGCGTCAAAGACCAGTTCACGGGTGCCCGAAAAGGCGTCCCAGTCCACACTGAGGAGCATATGAAGTCCAGTTGTAGCGCACTGGGGTGGGTGACAGCAGCACCCAGAGCGGCGGTGTCATTCTTCACCGCGCTTCAGACGAATGAAAGGAGTGTCGGCAACAGACCGCAGCGTGGGTGACATGGAGGGGTGACCCCGGCCTCAGGGTGGACCACTCCGCCACAGTCAGACGGCTTTCGTCCGCTTGTTCTCCGTCGGGAGCGCAGCGGCTGGCCCCTCCCGGCGCGGAAGGGGGTGCCTCTCGACTTCTGCCAATTGGAGGTCACCCCTGTGGCACACGCTTCAGGCAGTAGCAGCAGGAGCCAGCAGAGAGGGCGGCCAGGCCTCCCTGACAGAGAACCCGCCGCCCTGAAAGCAGTTCGAGTGGAATTGAGGGGCCGGTCGGTCCTACCCAACGGAACGGCCTACCGCTGCAACACCAGAGGGCTTCAGAACACGCGCTGGTAGGACACGCTGGCCGGGTCACGCACAAACCCCAGCCGGTCATTGATGGCCAGCATGGGCGCATTGTCGCTGGCGTTGTCGGTGCGAATCAGCGTACCGCCCAGCGCCTGCCCGGCGCGAATGGCCCCCAGCTTCAGCAGAGTCGCCACGCCTTTCCCCCGCCAGTCGCGTGTGACCCCGGTCAGGCCGGTGAGCAGGTCTGGGCTGGCCTCGCTGCGAAAGAGGGTGGTCTGCCCAATGAACTGCCCGCCGTGCTCGGCGACCAGATAGCCGCCTGGCAGCAGCGCCGGGTCTTCCAGCACCGCCTCTTTGAAGACCTCGAAGGACAGCGGTGTGGCCGGGTCGGCGCGGGGCACGTCCTGGCGCACGTCGCTCATCAGGGCGTGCAGGCGCGCGTCCAGGTCAGGGGTATCGGCGGCCCGCAGTTCGGTCAGGGACTGCAAACGGATTCCCTGGGCCGCCAACCGCGCCTCCAGGGCCTGATACGGCGCCGCGTCAAAGGTGGTGAGGTCCAGAGCACTGGTGAAATACCGCTTGTCGCCCACAAACCCCCGCCGGGCCAGAAACCCGGTGGCGACCTCGTTGTCCTCGCGGGCCAGAATGCGGGCCGACTCGGCGTTCAGGCCCCGCAGGGCCGCCTCCAGCGCCGCCCAGAGCACTGCTCCGGCCCCCTGGCCCTGCCGGTCGGGCCGCACGCCCAGTTCCAGAGTGAACCGCTGTGGGTGATACGCGCCGGGGTTCTGGAAGTAAAAGGCACTCCCGATGACCTCGGCGGCCTGCCGGGCCACCAGCACCCCCGCGTGATAGTTCCAGCCGCGCTGCTCCTCGTCACGGCGGCGCAATTCGGCGCCGCTGACCGGGTCGTCGGGCAGCGCGGCGGTATAGGCCTGAGCTGCCGCGTCCCATTCGTGGGCTTCAATAGGGCCGACCTCTACGCCTGTCACAGCAAACTGGTTCATAGTCCACCTCGTTTCATTTCAATCCAGGCCACACGCGGGCGAAAGCCCAGGCGGTCATTCAGGGCCAGCATGGGCGCGTTGGTGGTGGCGTTGCCCGTCCAGACCTCGCGCACACCCCGGTCATGGGCCAGGCGCAGCGCCGCCAGCTTCAGGGCCAGGGCCAGCCCCTGGCGGCGCCACGCGCGGCGCGTGCCGGTCAGGCCAGTGTTCAGGCGCTCTGGGTCGTGCAGGTCACGGTACAGCTCGGACAGGGCGGCCACCTCGCCTTCAGGCGTCACGGCCAGCAGCACGCCTTCCGGCAGAAACTCGGGACGGCCCAGACGCTCACGGAACGTCTCGAACGCCACTGGTGTGGCCGCCCCGGTGCGCGGCACGTCCTCGCGGGCCTCCAGAAAGCCCTCGTAGAAGGCCTGGGCGGCAGCGTCCTCGCCGGCCTCTACCGCCAGTTCAGCAAAGCTCAGGACGCGCAGGCCGCTGGGCAGCCGCGCCTCGTCGGCCCAGGCCGCCGGGTCAAAGTCGGCGACGGTCAGCACGTTGTCAAAAAAGCGCATCTCCTCGGCAAAGCCGCGCGCGTGCAAAAAGGCCAGGCTCTGCGGCTCGTCCTCGTAGGCGCCGGCCAGCAGTTCCTGGGCGCCCCTGGCATGTAGGTGGGTCTCCAGCGTGGCCGCCAGAGCGGTGCCGACGCCCTGCCCACGCGCCTCCGGGTGAACGGCCACTTCGGCGTGGTAGCGGCCCGGATGGTACATGCCGCCAAATTGCAGCGCCGAGGCGGCGCCTAGGAGCTGCCCATCTTCGGCCTGGGCCACCCACTGCGCTGTGTGCAGCCCCAAAGGGTGGGTCCGGAGCGACGTCATCTCGTGGCGCAGCGTGTCTTCAGTCCAGGGGTGACGGGGGTTCACCGCCGTCAGCAGGGCGGCGAGCGCACCCAGGTCGGCGTCGGTGGCCTCGCGGACGGTGAAACGCAGGGCGGTGTCCGGGGTCATCACAGCGCCTCGACCGTTATGGGCCGGCGCTCACCGGTCACGGGGTCCAAGTGCAGTTCGTAGCGGCTGCGGGTGGGGCCAGGGCGGAAACCCAGGGCGCGGTTCATGCCCAGCATGGCCTTGTTGGGCGGATCGTTGAACGTGCGGATCTCGCCGCCGCCGTCTGCGTGCAGCGCGCGCATAGCGGCCACCTTGAGCGCCTTGGCCAGCCCCAGGCCCCGGTCCTCACGGCGCACGCCCGTCATGCCAATCACGTAAAAGCCGCCCGGCGTTTTCATCAGCGAGCTGTAGCCCACGTAGGGGCCAGTTTCGGGGTCGTTCAGCCCTGGCCGCAGCGCCACGAAGGAGAGGTCATGGCTGAAGGTGGGGTCATCCAATTCCTGCTTGACCCAGGTGTCAAAGGGCCGTTTGGTCATGGTCTGGCCCATGGGAACATCCTGAAAGAGGCGCCAGTCAAGTTCCCACAGGCGGCGGTCGCGCTCCGGGTCGCCCGCCAGGTCGGCCACAGACCGCAGTTCGATGCCCTGGGCCGCCACGGTGTCCAGGAGGGGGCCAAAAGTGGTCAGGTCAAGGTCGCCCGTGTGCAGGCGGGATTCGTAGCGGTCCCAGGTGCGGGTAAAGCCGCGTCCCGCCAGAAACGCGCGCCCGGCCTCGTCGCGCGGCTGGTCGCTGACCATCGTGCGAATATCCTGGGCGCCGCGGGCCTGCAACCGGCTCATCACCTCGTCATAGAGCGCCGTGCCCACGCCCTGCTGGCGGGCGTCTGGATGCACAGCCAGGTGACCAAAATACCGCCAGTCTTCATAGGCAAAGTCGTCGTGGCCCACCTGCGCCACGCCCACAATCTGGCCACCTTGTTCGGCCACCAGTTGCACGTGGTACAGCGCCGGGTCGCGGGCGGCGTCCCAGACGGCCAGCAGTTCGGGGGTGGCAGGCCAGTCAGGGTCGCTGGCGCTGAGCACGCGCGCCACGCCTGGGTAGTCGTCGGGTTTGCGCGCTTCGCGCACGGTCAGGGGCGTCATGCCGACCATCATGAGCCGCCGCCCGCAGCAGCGGCATCCGCCAGGGAGCTTAGGGCAGCGGCAGGCGGCTTAGGTCAGATGAGGGTGGCCCGCGTCAGGCGCTGGCCCCGCGTGCGCGAGTGGCGCTTGAGCTGACCGACTGGCAACACCACGCGCGGTGTCCACCAGGTCTGGGCCGGTTTGTGCAGCGCCCAACCGCCGCCCAGGGTGACGGCCGCATGCTGCACCAGACCGTCGCGGCTGCGCCAGATCAGCCGGGTGCCGGGTTGATCGTCCTGGCCACCCCGGCGGGTGCGGGCGGCCAGAAACGCCTCAAAGGGCTCCCGCTGTATCCAGGTGTGGGCGGCGCCGGGTACACCGGCCGCACCCATCACGGTCCCGAAGCAGTTGCCAGCGCTGCCCGCCGGAAACGTGCCCGCCAAAGCGCGGGCGCCGGGTAACCGGTCCTCCGCTGCGTGCCACACCGCCTCCGGGACCTCTGCGCGCTGGCAGGAGACAGCGTCCTGCGCCACGAGCCGCGTCAGAACCTCGGCCGTCAGGTCCTCGCGCAGCCAGAGAAACCGGCCCACGGGTAGACCGGGCCGCAGGTCGCGGTACTGGCGCCCCAGGGGCACATTGCCCCGCCCGTGCCGCACCTGCGCCCGCAAGAGGTCGCGGCTCACCCTGGGTGGCAAGGCCGTCCACTGCGCAGGGCTCAGCCAGACCACCCGCTCGGCTGCTGGCCGCACCGACCAGAGGGTGAAGGTATCGCGCAGTTCAGGCGTGAGCGCCGCGTTATCTCTGGGCACACTGCCGAGGCCCAGCGTCTGCGTCTCCCCTTCCGTCAGAAAAAAGGGCTGCTGGGCCGGCGCCAGCCAGCCCCGCCAGTGACTGACCAGGGCAGACGGCACGTCAATATTCAGGACGTTCATCAGCAGGCAACCTCAGGCAGCATTCGCCCAGTGCGACGCCTCGTGCCCGGCCTCTGGCCCCAACAAGCGCCGTATCCTGCCCCACATGAATCCGGAGACCCATATCCTGCTGCTGGATGTAGACGGCGTTCTCGTGACGCCGCCCGAATGGTTTGGGGCCAGGCTGCTGCGTGAGCATCCCCAGCAGACCAGAGACTTTTTTCAGACAGCCTTCGTGTCAGCCAGCACCGGCCAGAGCGACCTGAAAGACCATCTGCCCGCGTTCCTGAAGGCCCTGGGCCGTGACCAGACCCCCGGCGACTTTCTGGCCGAGTGGCTGGCCAGCGAAAACCACCCCAACCCCGACCTGCTGCCCCTGGTGCGGGCGCTGCGGACGCGAGGCTGGCGTACCTTTCTGGCGACCAACCAGGAGGCCTGGCGCACTGCGCATCTGCTGGAGGTGGTGGGGCTGGGCAAGGTCGTGGACGGCCACCACGCCAGTTACGCCGTGGGACACCGCAAGCCTGACCCCGCCTACTACGCCGAGGTGACCCGCCGCCTGAACGTGGCCCCCACGCAGATTGTGTTCTGGGATGACAGCCAACAGAACGTTCAGGCCGCCCAGGCGGCCGGCTGGCAGGCGCACCTGTACACCAGTCCGGCCGACTTCCAGCAGGTTATGGGCCTGGGCTGAACCAGCCCTGAACCTCAGCAAAAGGCATGGGCTGCGGCGGGTCAAAGGTGCCGCCGCGCAGGTCACGCGCGAGCTGCCCAACGTGGCCCAGCGCCGCCAGCAGCAGCCCTGGCCCCACGCTGACCCGGCACGCGCCTGCGGCCAGCAACTGGTGGGCGCTGGGACCACCAGGGCTCAGCATCACACTCAGAGGCCCGCCGATACCGCCCCGCAGCGCCCGCACCGTTTCCGTATCCGTCACGCCGGGCACAAAGAGGCTGTCGGCGCCGGCCGCCAGATACGCCCGGCCCCGGCGAACGGTCTCGGCCAGGCGCTCGGCGGAAGACGCCCCAACCGCCGTGAGATAGGTGTCGGTGCGGGCATTTAGATACGCCGGCACCCCCTCGGCTTCGGCGGCGTGGCGGGCAGCGGCCAGGCGCCGAACCTGCGCCTCTACGGCAAAAAGAGGCTGTGCCGGATCAACTGTGGCGTCTTCGAGGTTCAGCCCCACCACGCCGAGGCCCAGCGCGGCCCGCACCGTGTCGGCCACCTCGGCGGGTCGGGGGCCGTACCCCGCTTCCAGGTCAGCCGTGACCGGAATCTGCACAGCGCGCACCACGCGGTCCAGCGCCGCGAGCAGGTCAGCCCGCGCCGCCCGCTGACCGTCGGGCTGCCCCAGCGCGAAAGCCAGGCCCGCGCTGGTGGTGCCGAGAGCGGGAAAGCCGGCTTCCTGGAACAGCCGGGCACTGACAGCGTCCCAGGCGTTGGGCAGGATGAACCCCGACTCGTGCAGGGCGCGGAAGGTGGCGGCAGGGTCAGTGGTCATGGGGAGCTCCTCTGGGGTGAACGTGGTGCCAGAACTGAAAGGTGGCCAGGCTGCGCTGCGGGGCGAAAGGCGCCAGCAGCCCGCTGACCTGCGCGGCATCTGGCCGGGCGGGCAGGGCGAAATACCGCTGAAGGGCCGCCGCCAGCGCCGCGTCCCCGGCAGGCACAATGTCGGCAAAGCCCAGCACGCGCAGCAGCACATACTCGGCCGTCCAGGGGCCGACGCCCGGCACCGCCAGCAGACGGCGGCGGGCCGCGCCCACCGGGCCAGCTGCCAGGCCCGGCAGGTCCAGTTCACCGCGGGTCACCTGCCCGGCCAGTCGGCTCAGCGCCGCGGCCCGCGCACCGGTCAGGCCCAGCGCCCGGAGGTCGTTGACAGAGAGGCGGGCCACGTCCTCTGGTGCCGGCGGGGCGAACAGCCCGTCACCCAGCAGGGCACCGCAGCGGGCCACCAGGCGCCGCCGCAGCGCACAGGCGCAGGCGAACGTCACCTGCTGCCCGACCACTGCCCAGACCAACCCGTCAAAGAGGTCGGGCACCAGCGGCACCCGGAGCCCACGCCCAAAGGGAGGTGCCCGCTCAGGCCGCGCCAGGGGCTCTTTCATGGGGGTCGCCGGAACCTCGCCGGTCAGCCCCAGCGCACGCCGGGTCAGGTGATGCAGCGACAGTGCGTCGAGAGCGGTCAAAGCGGCCGTCACCTGCACCGTGACGGTGCCCGACCCAAAGGTCAAGGTGACCCGCTGAGGCCCTGATGGCAGCCGCCAGCCGGCCGTGACCTCGTGGCCCCTGACCTGCTGCGTGAGGCTGAGGGGATCGCGGGCCAGGTCGCGCAGGAGGGCCGGCACCGGAAACCCGGCCGGCAGCCGTAAGGTCCAGCCGCCCCGCCCGGCGCCCTGTCGGAAGACCTGCGGCGACACGCCCATGATCCGCCGAAACTGCGCGCCAAATGCCGAGAGGCTGCCGTACCCCACCGCGAAGGCGACCTCGGCGGCCGAGCTCTCTGGGGCACGCAGCAGCGCGTCGGCGGCCGCCTGCACCCGCTGGCGGGCCAGCCACTCTCCGGGGCTGGTGTGCAGGTGGTCCCGAAACAGTCGGTGCAGCGCGCTGCGGCCCACCTGCAACTGCTGGCCCAGGGCGCGAACCGTGGGCACCTCGGCCACGCAGACCCCGGCCAGGGCCACCATCAGCTGCGCTTCCTCGACGGGCACCCCAGCCTGGAAGGCATCGGGCTGACAGCGCAGACAGGCCCGCAGACCGGCGGCGCGGGCCTGCGCGGTGGTGGCGTGAAAGGCCACGTTCTGTGCCTGGGGCTTGCGCGCCCGGCACGACGGCAGGCAGTAGATGCCGGTGCTGGTCACGCCGGTATAGAACAGCCCATCAAACACCGCGTCGGCCGCAAACATTCGGCTCAGCATGAAGTCGCGCGAGTAGGGCAGGGACATGGCGGTATTGTCGCCGTCCGCAGCGCCGCAGCTCTACCGGAATCGTGCGCGGGAATTACTGGCCAGAGAAAGCCGCACGCCCCAGGACAGCAGGTGGCGCGCGGCCTGGACCATTAGCGGCGACGGCTGCCGAAAAAGTCTTTGCGCTTGAGTTTGACCATGCGGCCATCCGGGTGATGCCACACAAGCCCTTCCATGTCTGGGCGGGCCTCCAGGTAGGCGCGGAGGGCGGCGAAGTCGCGTGGCGCGTCGTCCAGTACCGCTTCTCCATGCCGAATCAGCTGGTGACTGGTCGTGCCTTCGGGGTTGCCCTGCACCTTTGGCCCAATCAGCTCGTAGGTGCCGTCTGGCAGCGCCCTGTCAGCCGCCGCCCAGGCCTCGCGGTGGTGGGCGTCGTCGGAGTGCTCTCCCACTGGCACCCAGCCGGGATGGTGGCCCGTCACAGGGTCAGGCTCCTGGGCAGGCTCGAAGTCAGCGGGCGGTGTGCGGCCTTTTTTGGCGTCGTAACGCCGGTACAAGCGGCCACCTCGCACCAGACAGCTCGTGCCGTCCCATTTGCGGGTGGCGACGCCTTCCCCGGTCAGCACCCACTCGGCGCCGGGCACAGGTTCATCCCGGACCAGACGGTCCGTGTCGTAATTGCGCGCGTACAGGCTGAGAATCTTCTGCATACAACCTCCGCGTTGACTGTAGAGGGCAATGAAGCGGGCAGCATCCGTCATCTGGGATAGTGGAGGCACCCGCCACATGGACGGGAACCCGCGCAGGAGCGCTTATTTGCCCCGAGCCACCAGCCGAATACCCGTGGCTGACAGGAAGCGGTCCAGCAGCCGGGTTTCAATTTGCTGAGTCTTCACACTGGCGTCCGACGCCGTGGCCTTGACCTTAACACTGACCAGCTTGCCGCCCAGCGGTCTGGATTCCCACAGCACATCCACCGTGTTGTTGCTGGTGGGGTTGGTCGCGCGCCACTGCACCTGAACGTGAATGGGCGCTTCTTTCGCGCTGAGGATCTTCATGCTGTCGCTGCCATCGGGGAAGGTGAAATCGTCGTAGCCCCCCGGCACACCCGTGTTGTACTGAGACTGAACAATGAGCATGGCCGAAATCTGCGCGAAGCTGCTGACGCCTGCCTCCCGCTCTGGGCTCAGTCGGGACCCCAGGTTGACTGGAGACACCGCTTCGACAATGACTTCATTGGCAGCAGGCGCTGGGCCGGTGTAGGCCGGAGCACAGGCAGCGAGCAACAGAGGGACAGCCAGAAGGAAACGTTTCACGGCGGCAAGGTAGTGCAGGGCGTGGGCAGGCGCAAGCGAAAGTGAACGCCCCCACCACTGGGGCGGGGGCGTGCGGCATCCACTGTCTTTACAGGCTAATCAGGAAGGGGTCTTCCAGGCTCTCGGCAATAAAGCGCACGAAGCGCGCGGCATCGGCCCCGTCAATCAGGCGGTGGTCGTAGGTGAGGCTCAGGGGCAGCATGTTGCGGGGCTCAAAGGTGCCCGTTTCCTTGTTCCACACCGGCTCCAGGCCGCCGCGCGACACGCCCAGAATGGCGACCTCGGGGCTGTTCACAATCGGCGTGAAGGCGTGACCGCCAATGCCGCCCAGATTGGAAATCGTGAAGGTCGCGCCCTGCATCTCGTCGGGCTTCAGTTTGCGGTCCCGGGCGCGGCCTGCCAGTTCCGACAGTTCCAGCACGAGGTCGGTGATGCTCTTACGGTCGGCGTCCTTGACCACCGGCACCAGCAGACCCACCGGCGTATCCACGGCCACACCGATGTTCACATAGTCCTTGAAGATGACCTGGTTGTTCTCCAGGTCCAGGCTGGCGCCGAACTTGGGAAACTTGCGCAGGGCGTTCGCCACAACCTTCATCAGGATGTGGGTCATGGTGAGCTTGCCGCCCGCCTTTTCCACCCGCGCGCCGAAGCGTTTGCGGGTCTCCTCCATCAGGGTCACGTCGGCCTTGTCGAAGTGCGTGACCATCGGAATCAGCGTGCTGGCCGTCATGGAACGCACGGTGGCTTTGCGGATGCCGCTCATGTCCTCGCGGGTGACGCGGCCCCACTTGGCAAAGTCGGGTAGCGGCGCGGCGGCCACAGCAGGGGCAGCAGCTGAAGGCTGAGCCGCCGAAGCCGGAGCAGCCACCGCAGCGGGGGCGCTGGGCGTGCCCGCCGTGCGGCGCACGTCCTCTTCGCTGATGCGGCCTGCAATGCCGGTTCCGTGGACAGCGTGGATGTCCACACCGATTTCGCGCGCCAGGCGGCGCACGCTGGGGGCCGCGGCCACGACCGCACGACCATCGAAGGTCTGCGGATTCTGGGTACCGGACTGAGTGGGAGTGGCGGCCTGCGCGGCCGGAGCGCCAGCAGCCTGAGGCACCGCTTGAGCTTGCTGCGGTTGCGCGGTGGCCGCTGGTTGAGGGGCGGGCGTGGCCGCTGGTGCGGCATTCCCCCCACTCAAAGTGGCAATGACGCCGCCCACCTTCACGGTGTCGCCCACGTTCACGCCGACGCTCTGCACCGTACCGCCTGCGTTCGCGGGCACTTCGACTACGGCCTTGTCCGTCTCGATTTCAATGATCGGCTGACCTTCCTTGACCTCGTCGCCGGGTTTGACAAGCACGCTGACCACCGTGCCCTGCTCAATGTTGTCGCCCACGTCCGGCAGGGTGATTTGAGCGCCGCTCGTTGGAGCCGAGGCGGCTGGAGCCGGGGCACTCGCAGTGGGCTGACTTGGCCCGCCCACCTGCTCTTTCTGGCTGTCCTGCTGGGCGGCGGCCACACGGTTGGCGGTGCCGGGGTCGCTGGCAGTGGCCGGGGCGTCCGGCTCGGCGGAGGGGGTACCGGGGGCAGTGGTTTGCCCAGCGCCCGCATCTGCGCCACTATTCGCACCACCGCCCAGGGTGGCGATCACACCGCCCACCTTCACGGTGTCGCCCACATTAACACCCACCGACTCGACGGTGCCGCCGCTCTCTGCGGGCACCTCAATGACGGCCTTGTCGGTTTCAATTTCAATGATGGGCTGCCCGGCCGTGACGGTATCGCCCACCTTAACTAGCACCGTGACGACGGTGCCCTGTTCAATATTGTCGCCCACATCGGGGAGTTTCAGTTCTGTCGCCATGTTGGGACTCCTTGTGAGGGGCTAAGAGTCGGAGGGGATCAAGGGTGACAGCGTCGAAGACATTTCCGCCCCTGACAGTTCACTCAGCGCAGCACGGGGGCGTCGCGCTCGGGGTCAATCCCGAAGTCGGCAATCGCCTTGGCCACCACATCACCCTTCACCTTGCCGTCGCGTTGCAGGGCGTATAGCGTCGCCAGAACCACGTGCTTGGCGTCTACCTCGAAGAAGTCGCGGAGTTCGCTTCTCGCCTCGCTGCGGCCAAAGCCGTCGGTGCCCAGGGTCCACAGCTTGCGGTCCAGGTGGCCGTTCAGGCCGTCGGCGCCCAGCTTCACGTAGTCGCTCACCGAGATCAGGACGCCGGGGGCATTGTCCTTGCTCAGTTGCGAGGCCACGTAGGACACGCGGGGCTCCTGCGTGGGGTGCAGCATGTTGTGGCGCTGGGTCAGCAGGGCGTCCTGGTGCAGTTCCTTGTAACTGGTGACGGACCACAGGTCGGCGGCCACGCCGTAGCCTTCCAGTAGAGTCACGGCTTCCTGGGCCGCGCCCATCGCGGGGCCACCGGCCAGCAGTTGCGCGCGCAGCTTGGCCTTGGTGTTGCCCGACTTCTGGTAGCGGTACAGGCCGCGCACGATACCCTCTCGGATTTCCTCGTGGGTGCGGCCGTCACTGGGCATGGCAGGCTGCACTTCGTTCTCGTTGTCAATCGTGACGTAGTAAAACTCGTCCAGACCGTCCACATACATGCGCTGAATGCCGTGCTCAATGATGACGGCCAGCTCGTAGGCAAAAGCAGGATCGTAGGTTTTGAGGTTGGGCACCACATACGCTTGCAGATGGCTGTTGCCGTCCTGGTGCTGCAGGCCCTCGCCCGCCAGGGTGGTGCGCCCAGCCGTGGCCCCCAAAATGAAGCCGCGCGCGCGCTGGTCAGCAGCGGCCCACACGAGGTCGCCCACGCGCTGCATGCCGAACATGGAGTACAGCACGAAGAAAGGAATGGTGGGCACGCCGTGGTTGGCGTAGGCCGTCCCCGCTGCAATCCAGGAGGCCATCGCGCCGTCTTCCGTGATGCCTTCTTCCAGCATCTGGCCGTCCACGCTTTCCTTGTAGGCCATCAGAGAGCCGCTGTCTACCGGCGTGTAGGTCTGACCGCGCGGACTGTAAATCCCGATGCGGGGCACCAGGGCGTCCATGCCGAAGGTCCGGGCCTCGTCGGGCACGATGGGCACGATCAGCTTACCAATCTCCTTGTCGCGCAGCAGCTTGGAGATGATCTGCACGGCGGCCATGGTCGTGCTGACCTGACGGTCGCCGCTGCCCTTGGCGAATTCCTCGTAGAACTCGCCGTTGGGAATCGTGGGGTGCGGGTACTCCACCTTGCGGGCCGGCACGGGGCCGCCCAGCGCGGCGCGGCGGTCCAGGGCGTACTTCACTTCCGGGCTGTCTGGACCGGGGTGGTAGTACTCCATGTGCTCGACCTGATCGTCGGTGAGCGGCAGTTCCAGCAGGTCTCGCAGGTTCTTCAGGGTGGAAAAGTCCAGCTTCTTGACCTGGTGGGCCACGTTGCGGGCCTGCGCGCTCTCGCCCAGGCCGTAGCCCTTGACGGTTCGCGGAATGATGATGGTGGGGCTGCCCTTGTGCTCCACGGCAGCCTTGTAGGCGGCGTAGATCTTGTGGACATCGTGTCCGCCCCGGTTGAGCAGTTCCAGGTCGGCGTCGCTCCAGCCTTCGATCAGGGCCTTCAGTTCAGGGGTGTTGAAGAACTTCTCGCGCAGTTCCTTGCCCCCGAAGGCCGCGTAGCGCTGGGATTCGCCGTCCACCAGCAGCTCGAAGCGCTTGACGATGTCGCCGTTGTAGTCCTTTTGCAGCAGTTCGTCCCACTTGCTGTCCCAGATGACCTTGATGACATTCCAGCCCGCGCCTCTGAACAGCGCCTCAAACTCCTGAATGACCTTGGAGTTGGCGCGCACCGGGCCGTCCAGGCGCTGAAGGTTGGCGTTCAGCACGAAAATCAGGTTGTCCAGGTTTTCATAGGAAGCAAAGCGGATGGCCCCGATGCTCTGCGGCTCGTCCATCTCGCCGTCGCCCAGGAAAGCCCAGACTTTAGCGTCACCCTTCGGCTTCAGGCCCCGGTTTTCCAGGTATTTGATGTAGCGCGCCTGATAAATCGCCTGAATGGGGCCCAGGCCCATGCTGACGGTAGGAAATTCCCAGTAGTCGGGCATCAGCCAGGGGTGGGGGTAACTGGAGAGCCCCTCGCCCTCCTTGCTCAGCTCGCGGCGAAAGCGGTTCATGCGGCCTTCGTCCCAGCGGCCTTCCAGGAACGAGCGGGCGTACACACCGGGCGAGGCGTGGCCCTGGTAGAACACGAGGTCGCGGTCCTGCCCGGCCCCGTGGCCCCGGAAGAAGTGGTTGAAGCCCACCTCCAGCAGTTCGGCCGCCGAGGCGTAGGTGCTCAGGTGGCCGCCGATGCCGTCACTCTTCTTGTTGGCCTTGATGACCATAACGACCGCGTTCCAGCGGATGATGTTGCGGATTTTGCGCTCCAGCTCTACGTCGCCGGGATACTCGGGCTGCTGGTCCACGTCAATGGTGTTGATGTAGGGCGTGTTCTGCTTGAAGGTAATCGGCGCGCCGTGAAAATAGGCGTAGTGGTCAAGTTCTTCCAGCAGCTCGGCCGCGCGGTTATCCCCCGCGTTGGCGAACACGTAGGCCAGCGAGTCCAGCCACTCCTGCGTTTCCACGCTGTTAAGCTGCTGGCGCTCCGGCGCACTGAGGCCCGCACGCGGAGGGCGGTTGGGGGGCGATTGTGTCATGACCTTCAGCATAGGCCGCGTCTTTGTCCACTTCCAACAGGATCAGTGAGTCGGATTGACCATTCCGGCGCGTGAATGCTCCGGCAAGGCTCCCCTCATGTGGTTGGGCCATGCTGGGCGGCATGGTCACGCTGTACCACTCGGTGCGCACCCGGCAGCCGTCCGTCATGATGACCCAGGGGCCCATCCTGCGGTATTGCCCGGCCTGCCAGCACACTAGCCGCACGCCCCTGCTGTACCACGGCAGCCGTTACGGGCATGTGGGCGGTTTCGAGTGCGAACGCTGCGGCGCCCGGGTCAGCATGGTGGACCGCGACTGCTACCCCCCAGTGCAGTATTTCGCCCGGCAGACCCCGGATGGGCCGACCGTGCCTGAGACCATCCTGTACGAGGACCTGTACCACATCAACGAGCCGGATTTCCGGCAGGTGGAGCGCTGGACAGGCCTGACCCTACTGCGTCAGGAGGACGAAAAGGCGCTGGCCTTCGAGCCCTTGGTGGTGCAGGTGGCCGATGAGGTGACGCGGCGGGCCCTTCCCCTTCAGACGGCGGCCTTTTCCCTACCTTTCGTGACCTGGGTGCCCGAACCATTTGAGACGTGGCTGAACTTGTACGCGACGCTTGAGCGGGCCTGAGCCGAACTCGACCAGCCGCGCAAGTTCCAGGCGCGAAGTTCACCTTCTGGCGCGTGAATGCAGCAGGAAGAACCCGTATGAGCCGCCCCCCGCGCTAGGCTGGCAGGTATGGAACTGCGCCACCTGCGCCACTTCGTCGCCTTGGCCGAGGAGGAACACTTCGGGCGGGCGGCCGAGCGCGTGTTTGTGGTGCAGCAGGCGCTCAGCAATTCCATCCGCAACCTGGAAGACGAGGTGGGCGTGCCGTTGGTCCTGCGCACCACGCGCCGGGTGCAGCTGACCCCTGCCGGTCAGGAGTTTCTGGCTGGCGCACGCGAGACGCTGGCGCTAGCCGGCCAAACCGTGGAACGGGCGCGGCGGGCGGCGCGGGGCGAGGTGGGGCGGCTGGCGATTGGCTTTGTCTCGGGGTTGGCCTTTGGTGGCCTGCCGGAGATCGTGCGGCGTTTCCGCGACCTCTTCCCGAACGTCAGCGTGGACCTGCGCGAATTGACCGCCCAGGAGCAGGAGGCGGCGCTGCGCGGCGATCAGATTGACGTGGGCCTGATGTTGCTGCCGGTGCGCGATCCCGGCCTGGACTCGCGCGCGCTGTGGCGACAGCCGCTGGTGGCCGCCCTGCCCGCCGCGCACCCACTGGCCCGCAAACGCCGCCTGAAAATCAGCGACCTGCGCGACGAGCCGTTCGTCTTTTTTCCCCGCCAGATTCGCGCGGCGTATTTCGATCAGGTGATGCGCTGGTGTGCCGGGGCCGGGTTCACCCCCCATGTGGTACAGGAAGCGATTGAGGTACCCACGCTGCTGTCGCTGGTCGCGGCGGGCGTAGGGGTCTTCCTGCCCATTGAATTCTTCAGCCGCCTGAGCCTACCTGGCGTGGTCTACCGCCCGGTGGAAGACGCGCCGCTGGTGGACATCGTGGCTGTCTGGCGGCGTGAAGATGGAAAAAGCCCAGTGGTGCGGGCCTTTCTGGGCGTGGCGGAGGAAGTGCTGCGGGGGGGCCAGGATGTACAGGGAAGCCCTTAACTCTGAGGTCTATCCTTACCGTAATTCTTTAGTAGTTCTGCCAGTGCCGGTGACCAGGGCTGAACTTCTCCTTGCCGCGAGGCGTACTGGGCCAGTTCAAGGACGCTGGCGCTTCGCATCTTCTGGTCAATGAAACGGCAGGCTTCGAGCTCAAAAAGGGTGTAATCGTTCCCGACAGAATCGACCACCATTGCTCCCGGCTCTTCTTCGCTGGGCACCGACACCCACTTTTCCTCAAACTCATTGCTCAGGACACCGATACCAAGGGGTGCAAAGGGCCAGTCAGCGGCCCAGATGACCCTGAACTCCAGGTCTGGATGCTGGGGGCCAAACCGCTCATTGAGCGCGGTAGCTACCCAGGACATCAGGATAAAGGTGAAGTGTTTCTCCGGATGGTCATAAATCACGTCTATGACTTCCAGCAACTCAGCATCCAGGGTGTATAGCGTCCGGCATTGCCTGGATTCCTGGGTCATCTCGTTCTCTTCTGGTTTCATCGCTCTACCTTAGGCTTATTCGTTTCTGGCAAGTCCCGCAGCACGCCCAGGATCAGCACCGCCCCCACCACCGACAGCACCGCGCCCATGAGGAAGGCGGCGCCGGGAAAGCCCTGGCTGGAGCCGAAAGCGTACACCGCCGTCGCGACCACCGGCCCCACCACGCCGACCAGGCTGTTGAGGCTGGTAATGGCCCCCTGCACCCGGCCCTGCTCGGTTTCGCTGATCTGCCGTGAGATAAGGCCCTGAAGGGCTGGATTGGCTAGGCCGCCCAGCGCCCCCACCACCAGCGAGGCGTACAGGGCCGCCCCCGTGCGCGCAAACGCCAGCACCAGAAATTCCAGAATGGACGCCACCACCCCAGTCATGATGGTTCGCCTCTCGCCAAAGCGGGCGATAAAAGGGCCGATCAGGCCGCCCTGAACCGCCGCCGTCAGCAGGCCAAAAAACGCCAGCGCCACCCCGTTCTGGCCCGGCGACCAGCGCAGCACACCTTCGGTGTACAGCACCCAGGTGCTGAAGATGACCTGTGCCGCCAGTCCCAGCACCACCAGAGCCAGGGTGAGGCTGCGCAAAACTGGGTACTCGATCAGGGCGCGTAGGGGCAGCAGCGGATTGAAATTGCGCTTCTGGAACCCCTGAGCACGGGCCGATGGCGGCAGCGATTCGGGCAACACGAAGAGGCCGTACAGCAGGTTCAGGGCCGTCAGTCCCGCCGCCACCATGAACGGTACGCGCAGGCCGTATTCGCCCAGAAACCCGCCCAGCGCTGGCCCCAGAATGAAGCCCACCCCAAAGGTGGCCCCCAGCAGGCCAAAGTTCTTGGCGCGGCTTTCGGGCGGCGAGACGTCGGCGATATACGCGTTGGCCACCGTCAGGCTGGCCCCGGTAACGCCCGCCAGCACGCGGCCCAGCAGCAACCACCACAGATTTGGCGCCAGAATCAATAGTACGTAGTCCAGCGCCATCCCCGCCAGCGACAGCAGCAGAATTGGCCGCCGCCCAAAACGGTCACTGAGGCTGCCCAGGATGGGCGCGAAGACAAACTGCATCACCGCGTAAGCCGCCGTCAGCCAGCCGATGCTCTGCGCGCCGGCAGCCTCAGACCCCGCCAGTTCTTTGACCAATCCAGGCAGCACTGGGATGATCAGCCCAATGCCGATGATGTCAATCAGGGCCGTCAAGAGAATGAAAATAAGCGCGGCGGGACGGGCAGACATGAGGAGCAGTGTATAAACGAACCGCTTATGACGGCCCCGGCTGTCTCGCCCCTGCCACCGACAGCCGGCCGATCCGCAGAGCACCGCCAGACCTTTCAGGCCAGCGGATCAGTCAATTTCAAAACACCTGGTTTCAATTGAAAAGAGGCCCGTGCACAATGCCGACATGCCCGGTCCCCAGGCCACTCCCTTTCAGATCACCTCCCCCGACCAGGCGGAGGCGCTGCTGAACTTCACGTATGGGGCTCGCCTTCTTGAACAGTTTCTGGAACCCAGCACCTCCAGCCGCGCCGCCCACGCGCTGGCTGAACCCGCCAACCGCGTCGCCTACCATGTCCGCAAACTGGCGGGCTGCGGCCTGCTCTGCGTGGCTGGGCATCAGGGCAAACGGGTGCTGTATCAGGCGGCGGCCCAGACCTTCTCCGTTCCGCGCGCGCTGGTTCGGCTGGACGACCCCTCCACGCTGATCCGGCCGGTCATGGAAGAACTCACTGCCGCCTATGTTCAGGCCATTGTGAACTGGCAGTCACGGCACCCGTCCGAACCGCTGCTGGTGAACCTGAGCACCCACGGTCAAGCTGCTGAACCGCCGCCCGAGGAACCCTATCTCCCGGCCATGCGGCTGCGGGCGGTCCGGATGACCCCGGAGCAGTACCGGCAGGCCCAGGCCGCGCTGGACCACATCCTGACCGGGATGGACTGCAGTGACCTCTCCGCCGACGCCCGGCCGGCCACCTTTGTACTCATGGCCTTTCCAGGCCAGCTGCATCAGGACTGAGGCGGATTCCGGGCCTGGCTGGCGCCGTGTCGGCGCTCGCCCGATGTGTCAGTGCACAACAGACGAAATCCGCAAGAGCTGAACTCCAGAAGTGCCGCCAACACAATGTCTGTCTTCAGCAGCAGGCGAGCCACCCGGCCCGCCAAGGAGAACCTATGTCCAGAACAGTCCTTGACGATCCTACACCTGAGTCTCAGCCGTCTTTGCCTGCGGGGCTGCACCTGGAGGCTTACGACGCCCGAACGGCACCAGACGCGCTGTTAGGCGCCCTCGCCACGTTTCACACCAGCCAACTGCATGAGCGGCAGCCGGACGATCCGCCCGTCCTGTCGGCTCAGCTGGCCGCTTCCCTGCGCCATCTTCCCCCTTTCGTGGACCTGCCCGCCTGGGTGGTCCGCGACGGTCCGCGCGTGGTGGCCGAAGCCAACGTCGCCCTGGTGCACCTGGATCAGAACCGGCATCTGGCCCAGTTCCAGTTGGGCGTCTTGACCCCCTACCGTCGTCAGGGGCTGGGCCGCGCTCTGCTCCGCCGCGTGGTCGAAGCCGCACAGTTAGACGGCCGATGTCTCCTTATGGCCAGCAGCAGCGGACGGGTGCCGGCGGGTGAAGCTGCCCTGCGCCGGGCAGGCGCCCAGCCCGGCCTGACCGCGCAGGTCAACCAGCTAAACCTCCGCACCCTGGAGCCTGGGCTACTGGAGCACTGGACCACGCAGGGGCAGACCCGTGCGGCGGGGTACACCCTTGAGGTGTGGGAGGGCCTGGTCCCAGGGCCAGAGTTCTCTGCGTTTCTGGAACTGACCCAGGTGATGAATGACCAGCCGACCGGAGACCTGTCGCTGGAAGACAGCCGCATGACCCCAGCACAATTCCGTGAAGCCGAGGCCCACTTTCAGGCCTCGGGCCGGCAGCGCGTGACTGTGGTCGGACGCCGCATCTCGGACGGCCACCTGGTGGGGTTTACAGAGCTGAGCTGGCACCCGGGTCGGCCCAGTCTCCTGACGCAGGGAGGAACGGGAGTCCGCCCCGAGACCCGGGGCCTCGGCCTGGGCCGCTGGCTCAAGGCTGCTGCGTTGCAGCGGGCCCTGGACCGCAACGGGGCTGCCCACTTTGTCCGCACCGAGAACGCGGACAGCAACGCGGCCATGCGCCGAATCAACGAGCAGTTGGGCTTCCGGCCTTACGCCGCCACCACCCTGTGGCAGCTTGAGGTCTCGCAGGCCCAGGCCTACCTGCGCCCCCAAGTAGACCCCTGCTGTTAGGGTCTGCGTCTGAGGATGCCGGAGGACGGCCCTGCGCCACAACCCGGCCGGGCAAACTCGGCAGCCATTGGGCCGCTGGTCAGGAACCCAGAGTTATGCCTGGGCAAGCGAGAACAGCGCCAGTTGCGTGATCGGCCCGTATTCCGGGTGCACGTCGCCCAGATCGTGGAAGGCGACCGTGTAGCCGTACCCCTCGGCCGCCGCCTGCGCCCAAGTCTGAAACTCGGCGCGCGTCCACTCGAAGCGGTGGTCGGCGTGGCGCAGAGTCCGGGGCGCCTCGAACGTCGCGTTGTACTCGCGGTTGGGCGTGGTCACGACCAGCGTGCCGGGGCGGGCGTACCCCAGCACGTTCTGGGTCAGGGTGGCCAGCCGGTGCGGTTCCAGGTGTTCGATGACCTCCACCAGCGCCGCCGCGTCAAAGCCCTTCAGGCGCGAATCCGGGTAGGCCAGGCTGCCGTGCAGCAATTTCACCCGCTCGCGCAGTTCGGGCCGCTCTTTAAGATGCAGCTTGTCGGCCGCGATCTCCAGGCTGCGGGCGTTGAGATCCACCCCCACCAGTTCGCGGAACTGCCCCACCTTTAGCAGACGCCGCAGCAGTTTGCCCTCGCCGCAGCCCAGGTCCAGCACCCGCCGAGCGCCGCTTTGTTCCAGCAGACCCGCCACAGTGTCTAAGCGCTCGTCGTGCAGGCGGGGTGGGGTCAGTGACTCGCCGCTCTCTGGAGACTCAGCCAGGCCAGGCTCGGCGGTTCCAGGTTCGTCGGGCACGGTCAGGCGGGCCCTGGCCTGCGTCACCAGACCCCGGAAGCGGAGGTAGCGTGCCGTGATCAGGTCCCGGTCCGGGTGCGCTTCCAGCCAGCCCTGCCCGTGGCGCAGCAGTTTCTCCACCTCATCGTCACTGATGAAATAATGCTTCTTGCCGTCCAGCACGGGCAGCAGCACATACAGGTGGCGCAGCGCTTCGGCCACACGCACCGTGCCACGTAGGGTCAGCTGGACATAGGGCCGTTCGCCCCATTCGGGAAACTGGGGGTCCAGGGGAAGAGGCGTCACCTCGACCTCATAGCCCAGGGGTTCAAAGAGGCGCGCGGGCAGGTCGGACTGGCCCCGCGCCGCCACACACGGCAGTTCCAGGATCAGCGGCAGCGGTGTGGCAGCCAGGTCGGGACGGTCGCGGCTCTGGCCGGTCAGGGCGGTGCCGAAAGCGTCACGCAGAGCCACCGCCAGAAAACTGCCCGAGGCATACGGGCGGTCGTTCACATATGGTTCCAGGGTGCCGGCCTCGCCGCCCGCCGAGGCGCGCGACAGGGCCACTGGGTCCACTTCTACAAGGAGGGCGGCAGTGGTGCGTTCAGCCGTGGCCTCGGGGTAAAACACCAGCGACTTGCCAAACGGGAGGGCACGCTCCAGCACGCGCTCCGGGTGCTTCATGAGCAGGAAGCCCAGGTCGGTGGCGGGGGCATGGGTGGTGGTCATGGTCAGCAGCATCAGAGCCTCACGTCTATCGGGTCGCTTTCCAGCGCCAGAACGCCCAGCACGCATTCATGAACCCGGCCAGTCGCCGCATGTTCGGTGAAGCGATGCAGGCCTTCTAGACCCAGGTGAAATTCGCGCGTGGCCCGCGCCCGCTTGGCACCCAGCGCGCGGGCTTTCAGACGGGCCAGGTGTTCAGGGCGCGTGTATTCCGGGCCGTAGATGATCCGCAGGTATTCGCGCCCGCGCACCTTCACGGCAGGCTGGCCCTGACGCTGTTCTGGCCGAAAGGCCAGTGGTTTGACGACCATCCCTTCGCCGCCCTGTGCGGTCAGTTCATGCCACCACGCCGCCGTCTCGGCCTCATCGGGGGTGCCCAGCATCACCAAACGGTGGGCGGTGCGGCCAAACAGCGTGGCGTCGGCATCGGCCAGGGTGCCCAGAGTGGTCAGGTGCCACAGGTGGTCCTGGCCGTCATGCACCTGCCCCTCCGAGGCCAGCAGGTGAAACGGCCGAATCTGCACGTCCTGCGGGCCAGCAACACGGCGCACGTAGGCGCGGTACGCCCCTCGGTACAGGGCCATATCGGCGGCGCGCTCCTGGGTGCGGGGGAGCCACTCGCCCACAGCCACGCCGCGCGCCTGAGCGGCCTTCAGGGCCTGAACCGCCGCTGGCAGGGTCGCATTCCCCGCCGCCCCTACGGCCGCGTATTGCGCCTTGATCAGCTCCTCAGCCTTCAGGCTCCAGGGCAAGATTTCGGCGTCCAGCAGCAGCCAGTCGGTGTTCAGGCGGTCCCACAGGCCGGCGCGAGTCGCGGCCTCGCGGGCGCGGGTCAGCACGTTGGCTTCCCAGGCCGGCTTGAAAAAGGGCCGGCCCGTGCGGGTGTAGATGCTGCCTAGCCCCTCCACACCGAAGCGCTGCCGCGCCACCGCGTCGTCGCGGGTCAGCACCAGCAGGGCGCGGCTGCCCATGTGTTTCTCCTCGCACACGACCTGCGCGACGCCCTGGCCCCGGAAGTACGCGAACGCCTCATCAGGGTGTTCCAGGAATTCCGGCCGGGCGCTCGTCTCCACCGGGCTCATGGTGGGCGGCAGGTACAGGCACCATCCTGGGTCTACACCGTAGCGGCTGAAGGTTTCGACGGCCGCCGCCCGCTCTCCGGCCCGCAGCAGCACGCCGCCGAAGCTGCGCGTCTCAATGCGCCCCGGTTGCAAGAACTCGGCCAGGTCAAAGGTTTCGCCACCCGGTTCCTGCATCATCTCCAACGGCCGGGCGGGCACCGCGTACTGGGCGTGGGCGGGCACGCTCACCAGCTCCATCTCCGGGTAGCGCAGGGCCGTCAGCGCGCCGCCGAAGGCACAACCCGTATCAATGTCAATCGTGCGGTTGACCCAGCGGGCCTGCCCGACGGGCGTGTGGCCGTACACCACATGCGCCGCGCCCCGGTATTCGGCAGCCCAGTCGCGCCGCACCGGTAACCCCAGGTCGTCGGTGCTGCCGTCCACGTCGCCGTATAGGGCGAAACTGCGGACCCGGCCACTGCTGCGGCCCTGATACTTCTCGGGCAGGCCCGCGTGGGCCACCACGACCTTCCCGCCGTCCAGCACCAGATGACTGACCAGGCCGTCAATGAACGTCCGCACCTGCGCGCGAACTTCAGGGCCGGCCTCGTCCAACTGCGCCAGCGTGGCGTCCAGGCCGTGCAGCGCCTTAACCGCTTTGCCGTCTAGGGCGCGCTTCAGTTTCTCGTCGTGGTTGCCGGGCACGCACAGGGCGGCGCCACTGGCGACCATCCCCATGACCAGCCGCAGCACGCCCGCGCTGTCTGGGCCCCGGTCTACCAAGTCGCCCACAAAAATGGCAGTGCGGCCCGGCGGAGGCGTGACCTGATCGCCGTCCAGCATGTAGCCCAGCCCTGCCAGCAACTCGCGCAGTTCGGTCAGGCAGCCATGCACGTCGCCAATGAAATCGAAGGGGCCATGCAGGTGCTTCTTGTTGGTGTAGAGCGGCACGCGGGTAATCTGGGCTGCTTCTACATCTTCAGGCGTTCTCAGCGTCCAGACGTGGCGAAAGCCTTCTTTGCCCATGCCACGCAAGGTGCGGCGCAGTTCGGTCTGCTGGCGGCCAATGACGGCGGCGTTGAAGGGCCGGTCTCCGCGCGCCTCGTGTCGGGCTTCCAGCACACCTCTGGGCAGGTCCAGCACAATCGCCACCGGCAGCACATCGTGCGCGCGGGCCAGGTCCACCAGGCGGCGGCGGTCGTCCGGGCGCACCGAGGTCGCGTCAATGACGGTCAGCAGGCCGCGTTCCAGCCGCTTGGCCGCCACGTAAAACAGGCTGTCGAAGGCCGCCGCGTTCGCATCCAGCGTGTGTTCGCTGCCGCTGACGAGCGCGCGAAAGTGGTCGCTGCTCAGGACTTCAGAGGGGCCGAAGTGCTGCGCGGCAAATGTACTTTTGCCCGACGATGAGGCGCCGACCAGGGCGACCAGGGCGAGTTCAGGCAGGGGAATCTGGGTCATGGGGGCCTTCTTTCAGGTGCAGGGCACCGGCCTTTCACTGTAGCGGCCCACCCCCTCTTCCACCTGCGTCAAATGACGTGCATCTGCCGCCATCTCTCAAGCCTGCATGAGTCATCCGGCTTACCGTCCACTTACGTTCGGGGCGTAAAATAGGGAGATTCGTTCGGTTCACGCCGCACCCCTGCTTTCTTCTCCTGGAGGTTTCATGCTCAAGGTCAGATCCAGCTTCACGCCCTCGGGTGACCAGCCCACCGCCATCCGCTCATTGGTGGACGGCCTGGAGTCGGGCCTGCGCTTCCAGACGTTGCTGGGAGCGACAGGCACGGGCAAAAGTGTCGCCTGGCACGAGCCCGTCACCGTGCAGGTTGCCGGTCAGGTACAGCGTCTCCCCATCGGTGAGTTAATTGACGGGCTGTTCGGCTCTCCCATTCAGGCCGAGGATTCACTGGAACTCCCGCCGCCAGACCCCATGCAAGTGCTGGCCTGGGACGCGAGTAGTGGCGCGGTGGCCTGGCGCACGGTCACGGCTCTGTCGCGCCACGGATCGCCAGAAACGCTGCACCACCTGACCACCGCCTGCGGACGCGATGTGACCGTGACGGCCGACCACAGCGTCTGGGTGCTGCGTGACGGTCAGGTTCACCTGATTCACGGCGACGACGTGCGCTCCGGCGACGCGCTGCCCATTCCCCGGCGGGTGCCTGAACCAGAGGGCACGCTGAACCATCTGGACACGCTGGCCGTGCTGGACGGCACCCCATTTCATGTGGCGGTGCCGTACACCCCTGAGCAGGATGACGCCTGGCGCACCCTGGTGAGGGCACATCATGATCGACCCGATGGCAAGCTGCACGCCCTGCGGTACGGCAAGCGAGGCGGTGGCCTAAGTGTTGCTGCGGCCACGACAGCTGTTCAGCAAGGGCTGGCCGTCGCCGAGAACACGCGTATTTCAGCCCGCTCTGTTCAGTTGGCCGGGCAACTGCCCCTGAGTCCGGCCCTGGCCCTGCTGTTCGGGCAGTATGTGGCCGAGGGCCACGCCGCGCCGGGCTTCGCTCTGATTTCCGTGCGTGACCCGGACGTGCAGGCGCAGTTAACGGCAGCTTTGGCCGAACTGGAAGCCGGATACTTCCGCCGTCAGGACGGAGACTTCGTGCTGTCGGGCCGAGTCTGGCGCGAACTGCTGGCCCGGCTGATGGGCAAGCGCTCGGGTGAAAAGCATCTCCCCACGAACTTTGCGGCCTTCCCGAATGCCTTCCTGGCCGGGATGCTGCGGGCCTATTTCGAGGGCGACGGCGGCGTGGACGGCGGCGCGGTCACGGCGGTGACCAACAGCGCGCAGCTGGCCGGAGAACTGGCCGAGGCCCTGCTGCGCTTTGGGGTCTGGGCGCGGCTGCGTGAGGTACAAAAACGCCGACCCGACGGCACGGTGGGCACCTACCAAAAGGTCACGATTTCGGGGGCTGAGAACCTGCGCGCCTTCGCCGATGAAGTGGGCTTCCTGACTGGGCGCAAACGTGAAGCGCTGCGCCGCATTTTGGCTCAGGCGGGCGAGGGCAACACCAATGTGGACTTGGTCCCTGGCGTCGGGCCACGCCTGCTGGCCGAGCGAGAACGGGCGGGCCTCTCGCAGCGAGATGTGGCGCAGGCGGCCGACTGCACCCGAACGATGGTGTCTGCCATTGAGCGTGGCGTCCGTGCCCCCAGTGCGGGTCTGTTTCGCCGTCTGTGCCTGGCGCTCAATGTTCGAGACACAGCCTTCACCGGGCTGGCTGAGGTTCACTGGTCCTCTGTAGATCAGGTCGAACAGGTAGCCCCCCAGACCCCCTATGTGTACGACTTCAGCGTAGACGGCTTTGAAACCTTCCTGACCGGACGCGGCGGGCTGTTCGTTCACAACACCTATTCCGTCGCTAAAGTCATTGAGGAAACCCAGCGCCCCGCCCTGATCATGGCCCCGAACAAGATTCTGACCGCGCAGCTGGCCTCCGAGTTCCGCGAGTTCTTCCCGGACGCCGCCGTGGAATTCTTCATCTCCTACTATGATTACTACCAGCCCGAAGCGTACGTGCCCGGCAAAGACCTGTTCATCGAGAAAGACGCCAGCATCAACCAGGAGATCGAGCGTCTGCGCCACTCCACCACCCGCAGCCTGCTGACCCGGCGCGACACGATTGTGGTGGCGTCGGTGTCATGTATCTACGGCCTGGGCGACCCCAAGGAATACACCGCGCTGAATGCGGTGCTGAAAAAGGGCGGCCAGATGCCCCGCGACGAGCTGCTGGGCCGCCTGGTCAACATGCAGTACGAGCGCAATGACGTGGAACTGATGCCGGGGCGCTTCCGGGCCAAGGGCGAGATGATTGAAGTCTGGCCCGCCTACGATGAGCAGCCGCTGCGCGTGGAACTCTGGGGCGACGACATCGAGCGTATCAGCGTGGTGCACCCACTTACGGGGGACCGCCTGGCCGAACTGGACGCCACCGTCGTCTACCCCGCCAAGCATTACGTGAGCAGCGCGGGCAACATCGAGCGGGCCATCGTCACCATCCAGCAGGAACTGGATGAGCGGCTGGAATATTTCAAATCCACCGGCAAATTGCTGGAAGCGCAGCGCCTCAAGGAACGCACCCTCTACGACCTGGAGATGCTCAAGGTGCTGGGCTACTGCTCAGGCATCGAGAACTACTCGCGGCACATTGATGGGCGCGTGACCGGGGCCACGCCCTACACCATGCTGGACTACTTCCCGGACGACTTCATCACGTTTATTGACGAGTCGCATGTGACGGTGCCGCAGATTGGCGGCATGGCGAACGGCGACCGCGCACGCAAGCAGACGCTGGTGGACTACGGCTTCCGTCTGCCGTCCGCGATGGACAACCGCCCACTGAACTTTCAGGAATTCATGGACAAGACCGGGCAAACGGTGTTCGTGTCGGCCACGCCAGGTCCCTTTGAGCGCGAGCACAGCGACAGCATTGCCGATCAGATCATCCGGCCCACCGGCCTGATTGACCCGCCTGTCACCGTGCGGCCCATCCAGGGCCAGATTGAAGACCTGCTGGGCCGCGTCCGCGAGCGCACGAAGGCCGGCGAGCGCACCCTGGTCACCACCCTGACCAAGCGCATGTCCGAGGACCTCACGGAATACTTGCTGGAAAAAGGCGTGAAGGCGCGCTACATGCACAGCGACATTGACAGCGTGGAGCGGCAGGTCATCATCCGCGACCTGCGCCTGGGCCACTACGATGTGCTGGTGGGCATCAACCTGCTGCGCGAGGGGCTGGACCTGCCGGAAGTCTCGCTGGTCGCCATTCTGGACGCCGACAAGCCCGGCTTCCTGCGGTCTGAACGCGCCCTGATTCAGACCATCGGCCGCGCCGCGCGCAACGTGAACGGCGAGGTCATTCTGTACGGCGACACGGTGACCCCCGCCATGCAGTCCGCGATGGAAGAGACGGCCCGGCGCCGTGAAAAGCAGGTGGCCTTCAACGAGGAGCACGGCATCACGCCTACCACCGTCATCAAGGGCGTGCGCGACGTGATTCGCGGCGAGGAGCAGCCCGGCGAGATCAGCTCGGCCACGGTGGGCGACGACCGCGACAGTCTCAGCGCCCAGCTCACCGACCTGGAACTGGATATGTGGCAGGCCAGTGAAGACCTCGACTTCGAGCGCGCCGCCAGCCTTCGCGACCAGATTCGCGCCATCGAGGCCAAGTTGCAGGGCAAGGAATTTCAGCAGGCCACGGTGCCGGGGCAGAAAGTCAGAAGGAAGGGTCGGCGCTAGGTAGGGCCACGTCACCCGGTCATCTGGCGGATGTGCGCCCGGTGGCCGGGTGGTTCCATGAGAGCGTGACCACTCCTCCAACCATCGTGCCTTTCCAGGCGGCGGACGCCCCTGGTGTGGCCGCCGTGCAGGTCGGCAACTACTACCACGATCACGCGCCCTTCTTTCCGCCCGGGTTCTGGGATGGGGTCACGGTTGAGGAGCAGGCCAGCGACTGGCGAGCGTGGCTGGCCCAGCACCCAGACGACGTGCTGCTGGTCGCGCACGAGGGCGAGGAGGTCTGGCTATGTCCTGGCCCGCCGGAACCCTTTTCAGGGCACAGACGCCGAAATTATGGCGCTGCATGTGCGCGCGGCCTCGCGGGGTCGGGGGTACGGGACGGCCCTCCTGCGCGCGGCGCTGCTGGCGTTGCAAGCCAAAGGAGCACAGAGCGTGGGCCTCTCCACACTGGAAGCCCACACCTCGCGCGCCTGGTACGAGCGTCTGAATGGGCAACCAGGCGGCGTCCTGACGCAGACTTATGGGGACCATGTGGTGCGTGAAGTGGTGTTCAGCTGGCCGGCCATTAGGGCCTTGCTGACACATCTGGAGTCCCCACCAATCGAAGCACACCCCATAAATCGGCACTGACGTGAGGCGCCTGCTCACCCGAACGAACCAGAATGGCAGGCAGCCCCACGCCACCCGCTCCCTGCACATCGGCTGTCAAGCTGTCACCGATCATCCAGACCGGCGCGGCCCCTGGATGCGCCCGGAGGACCGCCCGGAAGGCTTCGGGATGAGGTTTTTCCCAGCCCAGCGCCGCCGACGTGTAGACCGTGTCCAGTAGAGGCGTCAGCCCCAGCGCGTCCAGCACCTGCTCCAGTTCCGGCACATGATTGCTCAGGACCACGTGGCGCCACCCTCTGCTCTGCAGGTCTTGCAAGACCGGCAGCGTCTCGGGGTAGAGCCGCCACGCCGCTGGGGCCAGGTAAGCGGCCCGCACCAGCGGCACCAACGCGGCCGCGTCTGCCGCTGCCACCCCGGCCCCTTTGTAGGCAGCGAGGAAGACATGGTCGAGTTCGGCCCACCAGGCGCCTGGATGGGTCTGCTGGGGGTGGGCCTGCTCTGGATGGTGCCAGCGAAACCCCTGGGCCAGCCCAGGCCGCAGGGCCTCCAGCGTCACCCCGTGTCCAGGCTGCTGCTGGTCCAGAACGTCCAGCAGCGCGCCGCTCCAGAGCCCAGGGCGGTGCGCCAGCGTGCCGTCAAAGTCCCAGATCAGCAGCGGCAGCATAGATGAGGCGCGTTACTTCTTCAGCGTCAAGGTGCAGGTGCCCACCTTCAGCCCGGCGGCGCGCATGGTCGCTAGAGCCTCTTCTGTTGTTCGGGGATCGGGGAGGTCGGCGTCCAGCTTGTCCGTCTCGGCCTTGATCTCATCCAGCGTGCCCACCAGCAGCGCGCCGCGTCCAGTCCGGCCTTCCAGGAAGCCCAGGCACAACACCACGTCGCCGCCGGCCACCAGACCGCCGCTGAAATCGCCCGCGTAAAACGAGCCGTCTTGTGGGGTGTAAGACAGGCCGCCCAGCTCCGAATCAAAGTCCCAGCTGTCCCCTTCCCAGGTAGCGGCCTTGGCTGTCAGCACCACCTCGCGGCTGAGTTTCTGGCCGTTGGCAGCAGTACCACTCAGGATCCAGGTCTGTCCCGGCTTGACCGGCAGATGAGCCGCCGGCGCACCAAACGGCGCCACCGCACGCGGCTGGGCATTTTGGCTGCCGCCTGCAAGAGCGACAGAGGGAGGCAGCAGCAGAGAAACGGCCAGCAGAGCACGCACCATAAGGCAGAGGCTAGCAGGCGGCCCCGCCGCACGTTGCGGCACCCCAGGTCAGACTTCGCCGCCCCAGGTCAGGCCGTGCTCCACCCAAGCCGCTTCAATGTGGGTCAGAGCGTCCAGCGGCAGGGGGCCGTCCTCAATCAAGCGGATATTCCTCTCCAGGTTGTCAATGTTTGTCGTGCCCACGATGGCGCTGTGGACACCCGGCGCAAACGCGGTAAACCGCAGAGCGAACGCGGTCCAGTCCAGACCCGTCGCTTCGCGGACCGCATTCAAATTCAGCACGCGCAGGCGGTCCCAGTAGGTTTCGGCGTAGTCGCCCACCGGGCGCGTCTCAAAGCGCCACGCCGCGTTGGCGATGGGCCGCTTGGCGATCACGCCCAGGCCGCGCTCGTTGGTACCGCTCAGCAGCTGACGGCGGCTGAACTGGTCGGCCAGATTCACGCTGGTCTCCACGCTGCCAAAGCGGCCCGAACTGATGGCGCCGGCCAGCGCCTCGTTCTCGCCGCTGTAGGCCGCCACGCGAATCAGACCCGCCGAGCGCGCCTCGTCCAGCGCCATCAGCAGGTCCTCGCGGCGCAGCACGTCGGCCGGGCAGGAGTGCAGGTGAAAAATATCAATCCAGTCGCAGCGCAGCCGAGTCAGGGCCTGCTCAATGCCCAGGCGAATGGCCTGGGGCGTCCAGTCTTCGGCACCCTCAGCCCCGTAGCCGCCTTTGCTGCTCAGAATGTAGTCGTGACGGCGGTACGAGAGGTGACGCCCGATGCGTTCTTCGCTCAGGCCGTAGCCGCGCGCCGTATCCACCAGGGTGATACCCCGGTCAATGGCGCGGTTGAGCAGGGTGCCGGCCTCATCTTCGCTCAGGTGCCCCGAGCCGACCTGTCCGGCCCCCAGCCCCAGCACACTGACCCTTAGCCCCGTATCGCCAAACGCCCTCTGTTCCATAGGGGGCATTGTGGCGCCTGTTTGCAGTGCGGCCCACCGTTCATGAAATAAACCGCAGAAGGGGGCTAGCCTGCCAGCGGCCGTGCCCAAAAAGAAAGCCGGACGACGCCGGCTCCTGGGTGGTCAAGCGCTTACGCCTGGCTGTACAACTCGGCCCGCCCCTGCTCTTCAGCGCGGAACTGCAGTTCATACAGGTCGCGGTACAGGCCGCCGCGCGCCAGCAACTCGGCGTGAGAGCCGTCTTCCACAATCCGCCCGCCGTCCATCACCACGATGCGGTCGGCGGTGCGAATGGTGCTGAGGCGGTGGGCAATCACAAAGGTGGTGCGCCCCTGCATCAGCCGTTCCAGGGCGGCCTGCACCAGCGCTTCGGATTCGTTGTCCAGGGCGCTGGTGGCCTCGTCCAGAATCAGGATGCGGGGGTCTTTGAGCAGGGCGCGGGCAATGGCGACGCGCTGCCGCTGCCCGCCCGAGAGCTTCACACCCCGCTCGCCCACCACTGTGTCATAGCCCAGTTCAAAGGTGCTGATGAAGTCGTGCGCGTTGGCCGCGCGGGCCGCCGCCTCCACTTCTTCGGGCCGGGCGCCGGGGCGGCCGTACAGAATATTCTCGCGGATGGTGCCGGAAAACAGCAGCGTTTCCTGGGGCACCAGCCCCACCTGGGCGCGCAGGTCCGCCACGGCGTACTCGCGCAGGTCGTGGCCGTCCACCCGCAGAGCACCGCCCGTCACGTCCCAGAAGCGGCCAATCAGGCTGACCAGGGTGGTCTTGCCCGCGCCGCTGGGGCCCACCAGCGCCACGACCTGCCCGGCCGGCACGTCCAGCGTCAGGTCCCGGAGAACCGGCGCGTTTTCGTAGGCAAACTGCACGCCCTCAAAGGTGACGCGGCCCTCGGCACGCTTCAGCGGCGCGGGCGTGGCCGGCTCGGGCAGGTCGCTGCGCTCGTCCAGCAGCTCGAAGATGCGGCCAGAGGCCCCGAGCGCCTCCTGAAACTGGTTGAAGATGCCAGTCAGCGCTGCCACCGTGCCCCCCACCTGCAGCGCGTAGAACAGAAAGGTCACGAGGTTGCCCGGGGTCATGGCGCCCCCCATAACCTGCCGCCCGCCGTACCACAGCACCACGGCCAGCGCACCGAACGTCAGGAAGCTCATGGTGCCGGTCATTAGGGCCTGCAATTGCGCGCGCTTCAGGGCAGCCAGAAAGCTCAGCTTCACGCCCTGGCCGTAGCGGCCCCGTTCCAGGTTTTCGGCGGTAAAGCTCTGCACCACCCGCACGCCGCTGATGGCTTCCTCGGCGCTGGCGTTGGCGCTCGCCACCGCATCCTGCACTTCACGGCTGACCACGCGAATGCGGCGGCCTATGGCAAAGGCCGTGCCGATCACCAGCGGAATCACCGCCAGCGTCAGCAGGCTCAGGCGCGGACTGGTCGTCACCAGCAAGATCACCGCCCCGATCAGGCTGACCGTCTGCGCTGCCAGCTGCGCCAGTGCCGAACTCGTGACGCCCTGCACCGTGCCCACATCGGCGGTCAGGCGGCTGGTCAGGTCGCCGGTCTTATGGTCGCCAAAAAAGCGTGGCGAGAGGGTCAGCAGGTGCGAAAACAGCGCTCCCCGCAGGTCGGCCACCACCCCTGCCCCCACGCGCGCCAGCAGATACGACTGCGCCGCCCCGAACAGCGCCGACAGCGCGAAAATGCCCAGCAGGCCCAGCACGGTGCGGTCCAGCGGGCCGGTGTCGGTGCTGCCCACCTTCAGAAACGAGGCGTCGATCAGCTGCCCAAACAGCGCCGGAAACGCCAGGTTCAGGCCGCTGGAAACCAGGGTGGCCAGCACGCCCAGCACAAATAGGGCGCGGTAGGGGCGGGCGTAGGCCAGCAGGCGGCGCAGCTGCCGGGGGTCGCCTTTGGGGCGGCGGCCACCAGCGCCGGCCGTCACCATCATGGAGCTGGGGCGAGAAAGCATGGCTGTAGGGTACGCCCCCACCAGGGGGACGGGTGGCTCAAGAGAGAAGTGGGCGGTGGCCAGTCGGGGGTGGGACCAGCAGGGGATGAAGCGGCCTTGCCCACCTTCTCTTTACTTCAGTCCTGTCACCACTGGCCGCACCCAGCATTCCCCCGTAGCTTCGAGGTCGTCGCCTTCCTGGCGCAGGGCGCGGCCCAGAACACGGTTGGTCAGTTGCAGGCCCGGCCCGTCAAACTGGTCCACCTTGCCAATCCCTATATCGCGGCCCTGCTCGACCACGCAGGCGTGAATGACGCCCTGGTCGTCGTGGCGAAAAAAGAACACCCGCTCCTGGGCGCTGCCGCCGTCCACCCGCTCAATGCTCAGCAGCCCCGATGTGGGCCCGAACCAGCCGCCAGTCAACTCGCCTGAGGCGGTATGGCCCGCCGCCACACCGGTAAAGGTTCCCTCCGGCATGCCCATTTCCCAGACCTGACCAGCTCCCAGTGCCAGCGGCCAGCGGGGGAGGGCGCTGGCCAGGCGTGGGAGGGTGGTGCGCGCTGGCCGCATCACACACAGGCCCACGGGCGTCCCGCCGCTGCTCAGGTATTGCCCCTGAAGCACGCCATCTTTCAGGCCGTCCAGACTGGCCAGGCAGCCGGTCTGCAACTCGACCGGGCGGGCCGTGGCGAAGTTGATGCTGAATCCCTGGGGGTCATAGGTGGTCAGTGCCAACAGGTTGGGGGCAGCGCCCAGGTCACCCAGCCGGCCTTTGACGGCCTGACCGCTGGGCGTCTTGCCGAAACTCGTCAGGCGGGCGGCGTAGATGCCGTCAGGCGTGTCTATTTCCCAGTCCCCCACGGCGGGAATTCCAGCCCAGGTCAGCGCCTGGCCCTGCGGAAGCAGATTGCGGGTTTCACCCCGGCAGGTGCCCAGGTCGTGGCCGCTTTCCTGCTGACTCAGGTAAACCCGCGCCGCGCCGTTCAGGACCGTGCTGCTGGATGTGAGACCAGTGGTCGGCACCCGGCACATCCACCACGTCGTTTTGTCCACGGCCACGAACCGCAGGGCGTCGGCCTCATGCAGCACGAAGCCCGACAACTGGCGCCCGCCCACGTTGACCTGCCCCAGCGCGTCTCCATCCTTGTCTGTGCCCGTGGCTTTGAACGTCATCATCTGTGCCCCCAGCACAAACGTCCAGGTGGTACCCGCCTGGGGATGAGGCTGGCTCTGGGCCAACGCGGGTGAGGCGAGGGCGGCGGTCAGGGTCAACCAACGAACCAGGCGTGTCATGGCCCCAGCTTGCCTCCCTACCTGAGACAGTTAGCAGGACAGTTCGGTCGTGAGGAGCCGCGCTAATTGGTTTTTCAAAAGTCGAACCAATTGCATGCACCTGGACATCTGGCCCCAGTACCGCCCAGGTCCAGGCGAGGCCGTTGTGCGCACAGCGTGCAGGCCTTGGCGATGGGCGCAGGGGATAGCGTCGAGGCCAGACCCGTCAATGAAAAGAACAGGTCAAGCAACGCCAGTCAAACCTCTCCTCTCCCCCAGTGCCAACGTCTGTTCCCCGGCACTCTGGGGGTAGGGGGCACGCTCAAAACAGAACCGCCCCCCACCTCACCGGCAGGGGACGATCTCCTGTTCTGTCTCTTAGGCCAGCGCCGCTTCTGCCGCCACATACGGCAGGTCAAAAGCGTCGGCTACACCCTGATAGGTCAGCTTGCCCTGGTGCGTATTCAGACCCAGGCCCAGCGCCTTGCTGCGGCTCAGGGCCGCCACGCCGTGGTCGGCCAGCAGCAGGGCGTAGGGCAGCGTCTGGTTCGTCAGCGCAAAGGTGCTGGTGCGGGGCACAGCGCCAGGCATGTTGGCCACGCCGTAATGAATGACGCCGTCCACCAGGTAGGTGGGGTCGTCGTGGGTGGTCGCGTGAATCGTCTCCACGCAGCCGCCCTGGTCCACGGCCACGTCCACGATGACGCTGCCTTCCGGCATGAGCTTCAGCATGTCGCGCGTCACCAGATGCGGGGCCTTGGCGCCGGGAATCAGCACGCCACCGATCAAGAGGTCCGTGTCGGGCAGCAGGGCGCGGATGTTCGCCTCACTGCTCATCATGGTGGTCAGCTTGCCGAAGAACACGTCATCCAGGTAAGCCAGGCGGCGCTGCGACACGTCCAGAATGGTCACCTTGGCGCCCAGCCCCATCGCCATCTTGGCGGCGTTGGTGCCCACCACGCCCCCGCCGATAATCGTGACCTGGCCAGGCTGCACGCCGGGCACGCCGCCCAGCAGGACGCCACGGCCACCCACGGGCTTTTGCAGGTGGTACGCGCCGGCCTGCACGCTCAGGCGGCCCGCAACCTCGCTCATGGGGGTCAGCAGCGGCAGGCTGCCGTCTTCAAGCTGCACGGTTTCGTAGGCCACGCCGGTTGTGCCGCTTTGCAGCAGGGCGTCGGTCAGGGGGCGGTCGGCGGCCAGGTGCAGATAGGTAAACAGCAGCAGATCGGCACGCAGGTACTTGTACTCACTGGCGATGGGCTCTTTGACCTTCACGACCATCTCGGCGGCCCAGGCGTCGTCAGCGCTGCCCAGGGTGGCACCGGCATCTACGTACTCCTGATCGGCAATGCCGCTGCCCACGCCCGCACCCTGCTGAACGGTGACGCGGTGGCCCCGGCGCACCAGGGTGGCGACCCCGCCGGGCGTGAGGGCGACGCGGTTTTCCTTGACCTTGATTTCTTTGGGCAGTCCAATATGCATGGTGACCTCGCAGGCCGCGCAGGCGAGGGCCTACGGGCAGATATGGTTTAACTTTCAACGCAAGATTAACAGTTTAGGCTGCAACAACGATTGCCAACACAGGCGGTATTTGGGGGCAGGACCGCAACACAGTTGCGCGAATATGCCAGAATAGCGGCAATCATGTCGCAAGCCATTCTGGACGCCACCGACCGGCAGATTCTGGGCATCCTGCAACGGGACGCCCGCATTCCCAACACGGAACTGGCCGATGAAATTGGCCTGACCCCTGCCCCCACCCTGCGCCGGGTGCGGCGACTGGAAGAAGAGGGGGTGATCCAGCGCTACGTGGCGCTGCTGGACCCCAAACTGGTGGGCCGCGAACTGATGGTCATGGTGCGCGTGACCCTGGACAAGCAGACCAAGGCGGGTTTTGAACAGTTTGCCCAGAAAATGCAGGAGCGGCCCGAGGTGCTGGAATGCTTTCTATGCCTGGGGGACATTGACTACCTGCTGAAAGTCTGCGTGCCGGACCTGGACGCCTACCAGCATTTTCTGGTGAACACGCTGGCGGCGATTCCGGGCGTCAGGAACACCGCCAGCACGATTGTGGTCAAGCAGGAGAAACACACCACGAGCCTGCCGCTGGACTGAGGCTTGGGGTGACAGGGTCAGCCTCCTGCCCAGAGGGGCAGAGGGAGCCCCGCTACGCCCGGCAAACGTTTTGATTTGAGCTGGCGGAGTTGGCCGCTCCGTTCACGTGTCTTGCTCGGGCGCCATCCTTTGCCCATTAAAATCCGCGCGCCCAAGCGCAAGTGGGCCGCTTAAGGTAGCAGGGAGGGCAGGAGCCGCCCCAAGCGAGTGCAGACACACAAAGGCCTCACCCATGCCTGGATGCCACCGGAACAGGAATCTTGTTGCGGCTTAGAGGTTCTCTCTTCTCACCCGCAAAGAACTCATCAAGCTGCGGAGCAAAGAGAGGGCGTCCGGGCTTACTCCCCTACTCTCGACTGCCCACATCCCATTCTCCACACTCCCCCTCCTGTATCACCTACACTTCCCTCTCCCCTCTCTCATCTTGTGCGTGAAACACTGCAGCTCATGCGTTCATGCCTTCCGTTTGCCCTGGCCCTGACGGGACTGCTCGCCTCCTGCGCGCCTGCAGCGACCACCACGGCCCAGCCGGCGGCTCCGTCGCCGGCCCCTGTAGCCACCACGCCAGCCGCACCGGCCACCCCGGCAGCGCCTGTCAACCCAGCGCCAGTTCAGAGCTTCACGGCCGTTGCGCCCCTGTCAGCCACGCCAGTCCGCACATTCAGCGCGGCGCCGGCTCAGGTCACCGACCCCGCCAAGACGTACCGCGCCGTCCTGAAAACCAGCCGGGGGGACGTGACGCTGGAACTGCTGCCCAAGGCGGCGCCGGTGGCCGTCAACAATTTTGTCTTTCTGGCGCTCAACCACTTTTACGACGGCACCCGTTTTCACCGGGTCATTGACGGCTTCATGGCCCAGGGCGGTGATCCCCTGAGCGCCGATACCAGTCGGCAAGCGGTGTGGGGCACGGGTGGCCCCGGTTACCAGTTCAGTGCCGAGGTGAATAGCGGCCTACGCTTTGACCGCGCGGGCGTGCTGGGCATGGCGCGCGCCCAGAGCCTGAATTCTCAGGGCAGCCAGTTTTTTATTACGGTGGCGCCCGCCGACTTTCTTAGCGGCAGCTACACGGTTTTTGGGCGGGTGCTGGCCGGCCAGGACGTGCTGGATAAATTGACGCGCAACTACAACAACGCTGGACCTATCGCCGGGGCCGCCGCCGACACCCTGCTGAGCGTACAGATTCTTCAGTCGCCGTAAACGCTGGGCGCGCGGCCCACTGGCTACACTGGGCCTATGCGCGCGCGCTTCGCCCTGCCCCTGCTGGCCGCCGCTGCGGCTGGGTGGTACCTCCGCAGCGTCTACCGTTTTCGTGACCCGGTGCGGCTCCCGCCCCCTGACGCTGGTGCTGTGCTCAGCCCAGCCGATGGGGTGGTCTGCTTTGTCCGGCGGGTAGAGGGCGGCCTCGTCACGGGCGAAGCCGCTGTGGAAGCGGCGGCCCTGCTCGGCATAGCAGTAGGCGACGGATGGCTGCTGGGCTTCTTTGTAGGGCCGCTGGACGTTCATTACGCCTACCAGCCGGTCACTGGTCAGCTCCTTCACGCCAGCCACACGGGCGCGCGGGTGAATGTGCCGCTGCTGGGTCTGGGTGAGGCCCTGGGACTCCTGACTGGCCGCCCGGCTGACCTGCTGGCCCGGCGCGGGACGCTGGAAAACGAACGGATGACCGCTGTCACCCGTACCGCCCACGGCGACGTGACGCTGACCCTGGTGGCCCCAGGCGCAGGGCTGCACGGCACGTCTTTTGTGCGCGCAGGGGACGAGGCGAGGGCTGGACACAAAGCCGCGTTTCTGGCTGAAGGCGGGCTGGCGCTGCTCCACCTCCCGGCTGGGTACACGCCTGCCGTCAACGTGGGCGACCGGGTCCAGGGCGCCCAGAGCGTGGCGGCGCGGCAAGGCTAACCAGCGTCACGGCGCGGCGGCGGCCAGAGCGGCTATGCTGCCGCAGCGCGTGCCACCCGGCCGCGCCAAGGGAGAGAACGTGACCAGGGAAGGCAGGAAGCCCGCCAGGAGCAGCGAGCCACAAGGGCTGGACAGCCAGGGAACCGAACGCCACAGCCCCGAACGCGTCGGCGAACGCCTGATGGCCGACCGCAAGGTGCGGGCCGTTGCCCAGGCCGGCAGCTACGGCACCGAGTTCACCTGGGCCGGCAGCCTGCCCACCTTCGTGACCTTTGAACGTGGCCTGGCCGCGCCACTCAGCGAGGCCCGCGCGGGCATTGTCACCGAACGCTTTCCCTATGAGCAGCTTGAAGCGTGGCGCGACTGGAACGCGGCTCGGCAGGAAGCGCCGCTGGCCCTGCTGGCCACCAGCCGCGTGCTGTACGACCCCACCGGGCACTACGGCCGCATTCAGCGCACCCTCTGGAACCTCAGTGACGCCCAGCGCTCAGCCCACCGCACCGACCTGCTCAACGCCGCCCAGAGCGCCATAGACAGCGCGTGGCAGGCGCACACCGGTCCCGGCCACGGCGTGCAGGAACAACTCCTGGCCCTGGCCGACGCGCGCGAGATCGCCCTGACACTGCTGTACCCCGCCCTGCTGACCCGGCTGCACCTGTGGCCCGAGTTCGAGATCCGGCTGCCGCATGCGTGGCGGGCCTCGGCGGGTCTGCGCTTTCCCAAAGCGGTGTACCGTCTGGAAGCCCTGTACGGCTTTGGCGGCGAGGACGAGGCGCGGCGCGTGCTGCTGGCCACCCGGGGCTTTGGCCTGCTGGCCCAGGAGCGCCGGGCGCGCGCCGCCTTTCAGGCCGGCTACTACGACGGGGCCGTGCGCTACTTGCGTGATGAGGCCGCCCGCACCCACAGAGACGACCTGCGCCGCTGGCTGGCCCTGACCCCCGCCCGCCGCGAGAAACTGGGCACCCTGCTGGGCGTCACGCGCGCGCCGCTGGGCCCAGCCGCCCTGCGGGTCACGCAGGAACTGCTGGAGGCGGTGCAAGAAGGACAGTAAGTGGGAAGTGGCCAGTGGAGAGAGCACCTTCTTCCATTGACCACTGCCCACTTTCTCCTTTGACAAGGGCGAGCCTCTGGGCTCGCCCTTTATCTTTACGCGCTGGCGCTGGTGTCCTGCTCCAGCACCTTGCCGGTGCGGACTGTCACCGTGCGCTTCTGCGCGGCCTCGCTGCGGGGCACGCGGAGGGTCAGGGTGCCGTGATTCAGCTCGGCTTCGACCTTGGTCAGGTCGTACTTGGGCGGCACGCTGAAGGTGCGGGCCAGGGTGCCGTGGGCGCGCTCGACGCGGTGAGCGGTGCGGCCTTCCTTGCGCTCGTAGGCGCGGGTGGCCTGCACGGTCAGGGTCTGGTTCTCGGCCTCAATCTGAAGGGCCTCGGGCGTCACGCCGGGCAGGTCAAGGGTAAGTTCCAGGCCCTGCTCGTCCTCATGAACGTCAACGGGAGGAGCAAAGCGGGTGGGGGCGGCACTGGCCTGGCCAAATGTGCGGTCCAGGCGCTGGGTCAATTCTTCAATCTCACGGAAAGGGTCAAATCGCATCATGCAAGTACCTCCTGGGACTGGAAGCGTGTGGCCAACTTGAGTGCCTCGCGCTCAACTTGATGTAGATTAAAACCTGAGCGTCATGTTGTCAAGTTTGATGCGCCCTTAAAGAACCGTCTCTGCTGGACAGTCGCCCGCCGGGGTGGGCTGAGCCTGGGCCGGCGGTGTACACTGCCGCAGACTGCGCCGGCTCTGGTGGCCTGTGCGATGGTCCTCAATTCGTTTTTTCGTCCTTTCCCGGCAGTCCCGTGAGGCTGCACCCGCCCCGTGAGGCAGGAGAAGGAGTGCCTATGCAGAGTCATCCCGTTTGCCCTCAGCCGGTGCTGAGCGGCGTTTTTTTTACCCAGCCGGGGCGCGCATGACGCCCAAGGCCACGATTCTGACCTCGGACGAGGTGCGCCGCGCGCTGACCCGCATTGCCCACGAGATCATCGAGCGCAACAAGGGCGCGCAGCAGCTGGCGCTGATTGGCGTGCATACGCGCGGCATTCCGCTGGCCGCCCGCCTGGCCCAGAAGCTGAGTGAGCTGGAAGGCGTAGACGTGCCCACCGGCATGCTGGACATCACCCTGTACCGCGACGACCTCTCGGAAGTGGCACAGCAGCCGATTATCCGCGAGACGCAGGTGCCGTTTGACCTGCGTGACCGCCGCGTGGTGCTGGTGGACGACGTGCTGTACACCGGCCGCACCGTGCGCGCCGCCCTGGACGCCCTGATTGACCTGGGCCGCCCGGCGGGCATTCAGCTGGCGGTGCTGGTGGACCGGGGCCACCGCGAACTGCCTATCCGCGCCGATTACGTGGGCAAGAACCTGCCCACCGCCGCCAACGAAGTCGTGAAGGTGAAGGTGCAGGAAACCGACGGCGTGGACAGCGTGGAGCTGTGGGACCTGGAGGCGCTGCGATGAACGCGCCCGTGAGCATGGGGCCGCGCCCCCGCAACCTGCTGGACTTTCAGGACTGGACCCCCGAACGCCTGACGGCCATCCTCGACAACGCCGACACCATGCTGCAGGTGCTGGACCGCCCGGTGAAGAAGGTTCCGGCGCTGCAAGGCCTGACCGTCTGCAACGCCTTTTTCGAGAACTCCACCCGCACCCGCACCTCCTTTGAACTGGCCGCCCGCCGCATGAGCGCCGACGTGCTGACCTTTGCCGCCGGGGCCAGCAGCGTGAACAAGGGCGAGAGCCTGCGCGACACCTTAGAAGTGCTGACCTCGTACAAGGTGGACGCCTATATCGTGCGGCACCACGCTTCGGGGGCGGCGCACCTGGTGGCCAAATACAGCGGCAAGCCCGTGATTAACGCCGGGGACGGCCGCCGCGCCCATCCCACCCAAGCGCTGCTGGACGCCTACACCGTGCGCCAGGAATTTGGCAGCCTGGAAGGCAAAACGGTCGCCATTCTGGGCGACGTGCGTCACAGCCGCGTGGCGCGCAGCAACGCCGAACTGCTGCCCAAACTGGGCGCCAAGGTCGTGCTGTGTGGCCCGGCGACCTTACTGCCTGCTGGGCTGGCAGCCCTGCCTGGCGTCACCCTGACCACTGACCCGCGCGAGGCGGTGCGCGGCGCCCACGCCGTCATGGCCCTGCGCCTGCAACGCGAGCGCATGACGGGCGGCTTTCTGGGCAGCCTTCAGGAGTACGCCGACACCTACCAGGTGAATGAACGGCTGATGCAGGAGGCCGAGAGCGGCGCGGTGGTCCTGCACCCCGGCCCCATGAACCGCGACCTGGAAATCAGCGGTGAGGCGGCCGACGGCCCGCGCAGCCGGATTCTGAAACAGGTGGAAAACGGTCAGGCGATCCGCATGAGCGTGCTGTATCACCTGCTGGTGGGCCGGGAGTAAGGGTGAGGCGGGCGGCCTTATGGCTGATGGCAGCCCTGCACGGTGGGGCCTGGGCGTGCAGTCCTCTGCCACCCAGTCCGGCCCTGCTGCAGGCTCAGGCTGCGCTTGAAGCGGCGCAAATTACGAGTCCTCTGTGTGCAGGTAAGGACGAGTCCAGCTGCGCCGCTTACCGCCTGGGTGCGGCGCAGGCCGCTGCACTGCGCCTGACGGTGGCCCGTGAGGTCAGCCGCCTGAACTTGGGCGCGCCGCTGCCCGAGCTGACGCTGCGCCAGCAGGGCAGCACCTGGCACCTGACGGAATCAGTGCGGTACGGGCTGGACACACAGCTTCGCGCCGTTCCTGGCGGCAGCGTGGCCCTCACCACGGACCGGCAGACGGCCCACGAACGGGTGACTGAACGCCTGAGCCGGGCCGCAGGTGGGTCGGCTTTTTGGTGGAGCTGCGGGCTGGCGGGGCTGAGCGGCGCAGGGCTTGTGGTGCGTGACTGCCGCTGGACGCCAGCCACTGGCGAGTGGCCCCGCACCTTTGACTTCACGGTGGTGCGGGCCGATGCCAGTCTGCCGCCGGGCCGCTACTCGTGGTATGCCCCAGACGGAGGCAGCTGCCACGGCGGCGTCCCGTTTCGCAAAGCGGATGTTCGCTAGGAGGGAAAGCTATGCGCCACCTGCTTGTCATCCTTCTGCTCAGCCAGACTGCGGCGCTGGCGTGTCTACCGCCCTACCAGAGCCCGGCCATGATGAGCGCCGAGCGCGCGCTGAGTGCACTGGGGGTGGGTGAGCCGTGCCCGCCCGTGGTGGACGACACCTGCCAGCGCACCTACCGCGCCGGGCCGCAGGAGATCGCGCGGCTCTTCGCCCAGCAGGCGAACACGGTGGCCCGGCGCAGTGGCGACCTCTGGACCGTGGTGCTGGACGAGTACCGAGGCCAGCAGATTCAGATTCGGGCAGTGGCGGAGGGCGCGCAGGTCATTCAGAGCAACCGGGAGACGGCGTATGAAACGCTGCTCTCGCGGCTGGCGCAGGCGGTGGACCGGGCTGGGTACGGCGGGCAACCCTTGACCTGCGCGCAGCTGGGGTTAACCAGCGACCGTGTGCTGGGTTTTGGAAAATGCCGTGTGAGCTGGGAAAAGCTGCGCTTTCCTCCACCCGGTCACACAGAACAGGCCGTCATTCACTTCACGCTGGACCGTGGGGCCGATAAGACCGTGGAGCTAGGCCGGGCCTTTCAATATACGCCGCTGACGTTGGACGATTACCCCTGCGCCAGTCCACTGAACTATGAATAGGCGAGTGACGACAAAGCGAGCAAATCTCGGAGCCAGACTCTCAAAATTCTGCCGAGTAGGGTTGACTGCGCTATTCACGGCGCAGGGGTGGGCCAGCGCCTGTGATCGGTCAGGAACACTGGAAGACTTTCTTTTGATCACCCAGGACGAAGAATGGATGCGGCCAATACCATGTAGCCCCGCCGTTTCTTCTGGGGTAAAGACGCGCTCATGCTTCAAGACCCGCAACCTGAATGACATCTTCCAGGAAACGTTCTGGCCGTATGAACTTGAACGGCGAGGCGACCGATTTGAAACGTCGAAGGACACTTTCTTTGAGACGGGCATCAGGGCCAGAGCTCTGCCTTACCGTCAAGGCCATCTGCTCATCGTTGAAAAGGCCCTGACACACTATTCTTACCTCCTGAACCTTTTCGAGTCAGTCAGTTTTTCACGCGATACTCTTTGTTCTAAAGTCCTGCAAAATGATAAAGCCGCACTTATAGAGACCTGTCAACTGAATGAATTTGAAGATGATAGAGGAGATCGCTACGGCAGCACGGAGTATGTGCTGCTGACTCTTACACGCCATACAGAATTCGGGCGACGCGGAGAACCTGTTCTCCTCATCATTGGCCTCTGCAATTGGTTCATCAAACCACTTAAAGATCTCTAAGGAGAGTCATCTATGACCATCACCATTACCAACATCAAGCGCGTCGGTTCGGGCGCCACCGAAACGGTCACCATCGAAAACGGCGTCATCAAGGGCTGGAACCTACCCGAAGAGGGGCAGGTGCTGGACGGCCAGGGCGGCACCCTGGCCCCGGCCCTGATTGAACTGCACGCCCACCTGCGTGAACCCGGCCAGACCGAGAAAGAAGACCTGGCGTCAGGCCTGGCCGCAGCGGCGGCGGGCGGCTACGGCACCGTAGTCTCGATGCCCAACACCAGCCCCGTCGTAGATGACCCGGCCATTGTTCGCACGCTGATCGAGAAGGCGGCAGGCCTGGGTTTTGCGCGCTTGAAACCGGCCGCCGCCCTGACCAAGGGCCAGCAGGGCGAGACCCTGGCAGAGCTGAGCTACCTGAAATCCGCTGGGGCCGCCATGTTCACCGACGACGGGCGCACCAACGAGAACGCCCGCACCCTGCGCCTGGGCCTAGAAACGGCGGGCAGCCTGGGCCTGATGGTCTCTGTTCATGCCGAGGACGCCTCGCTGCGCGCTGACGGTGTGATGAATGAGGGGCCCGTCAGCGAGGCGCTGGGTCTGCCCGGCAACCCGGCGGCAGCCGAGGCCGCGCGCGTGGCCCGCGACATCGAGATTGTGGCGGAGTTGCATGCGCAGGGCCGCCCGGCGCGGCTGCACATTCAGCACCTGTCCACCGCCCGCGCCCTGGACCTGGTGCGCGGGGCCAAAGCGCGCGGCCTGCCCGTGACCTGCGAGGTCTGCCCCCACCACCTCACCCTGACGGACGAGGCGCTGCGCTCCTTTGACGCCATTTACAAGGTGGCCCCGCCCCTGCGCACCCAGGCCGACGCGGACGCCCTGCTGGGCGGCCTGAAAGACGGCAGCGTGGACTGCCTGGCCACTGACCACGCGCCCCACACCCGCGCCGAGAAGGAACGGGACCTGCTGGACGCCCCCAGCGGCATCGCCTACATCGAGCTGGCGTTTCCGCTGATGTACACCCGGTTTGCTGACACGCTGGGCCTGCAAAATCTACTGGACCTGTTCACTGTGGCCCCCGCCCGCCTGATGGGCTGGACCGAGCCGAGCCTGGAAGCCGGCGCCCCCGCCGACCTGGTCGTGCTGGACCTGGACACCGAGCGCACGGTGAACCCAGCCGAATTCAAGAGCAAAGCCAAATTCACCCCCTGGGCCGGCGAAGCCTTGAAGGGCTGGCCGCTGCTGACCGTGGTGGACGGCAGGGTGGCCTACCAGCGAAGCTGAGTCAGAGGCCGAGAGCGCCGAAGGGTCCAGGGAGAGGTATTCCCCTGGACCCTTCGACCTTCACCGGTCCAGGCGGAAAATCCGCAGGTCGTCTTCGGCGTGGCCCTGAATGCAGGCGGTGAGCAGACGCGCGGCCTGCACCGAGTAGGTAATGCCGTTGCCGCCGTACCCCAGGGCAAACAGCAGCCTCTCTCCGGGCGCCTTTGGCCCGATATAAGCGAGGCCGTCTTTGGTCTCACCGAAGGTACCCGCCCAGGCAAAAGCCACTTCAGGCTTCAGGTGAGGCAGCAGCCTTTCCAGGCGGCGTTCCAGGCGCCGCTGCTTGGCCGCCAGGGCGCGGTCCCGGCGGGCCGGGTTATGGTGGGCATCGTCCTCGCCGCCCACGACCACGCGGCCGTCGGCGGTGGTGCGGGCATACAGGTACGGGCGGGCCGTTTCCCAGATCAGACAGCCCTCAGGCCACGGCTCGCCGTCCGTCTGGGCAATCGGCTCGGTGGCCAGGGCATAGGAATTTTTCAACTGCGCCAGGCGCCGCCCCAGGAAGGTTTCTGCCTCGTAGCCGGTCGCCACGACCACCCAGCGGGCCTGCACCCGTGCGCCCCGGTCGGTGTGGGCCGTGAAGAGGCGGCGGTCCTCGTCCAGGCGCGTCACCGTCGTCCGGTCATAAACCCGTGCGCCCCGGCCCAGCGCCCGTTGAAGCAGATGCTGCGCCAGGCGGTAGGGGTCCACCTCGGCGCCGTCGGTGCTGTACAGCGCTGCTGGGGCGTCAATCCCAAAGCGGGCTTTGAGGTCGCGGGCGTCCAGATACTCGACGGTCAGGCCAGCGCGGGTGCGGGCCGCATGTTCTTCTCGCAGCAGCCGGGCGTCTCGGCGGCGACTGGCGTAATACAGGCTGCCCCGCGCCCTGAACCCGCAATCGTCGGGCAGCCCAGCGGTCAGGTCACGCACCCGGTCAATGGCGTCCCGGCACAGGGCGTAGGCGCGTTCAGCGTCAGGCTGACCAATCATGGCGCTCAGGTCCACGAGGTTGGTGTCGATCTCGTATTGCAGCAGGGCCGTGCTGGCGCTGGTGCTGCCAAAGCCAGCGTCGCGGCGGTCCAGCACCACCGTATCGAGCCCAGCGGCACTCAGGGCGTCGGCCAGCAGGGCGCCGGTAATGCCGGCCCCGATGACCAGCACGTCTGCCTGCTCATGGTCCAGCAGGGGCGGGTAGGTGTGCATCAGTCCGTTGGTCAGGGGCCAGAAGGCGCGTCCACTGCGAAGGTCCACCGCCCCAATCTACGCAGCCCGCTGGCCCCTGAACTGCGCCCAATGCTCCGGTTGAGTCCCAGAGCCGCTTCTGCCGCGAAAAGCCGGGAGAGTGTCCCGGCTTCCAACTTTGTTCAATCAGGCTCGGTTCCCCGTCACTCTTCCTGCTTCGGTACGTCGGGCTGGGTGCCCCGGAAAGCGTCTTGACCGTCAACCTTCGGCAGCTCGACCACCCGCCCAGTGCGGGCGCTCTCGTAGATGGCGGCCATAATCACGTGGTCCTGCACCCCTTCCTCGCCGGGGGTCCAGGGGGTCTGGTCCTGGCGAATGCAGCGGGCAAAGTGGTCAAATTCCAGCCCGAACTGGTTGTAGTCCGGAAAGGACGGCTCGCGCTTGCCCGCCTTGTCGCTGATCTGCACCTTCAGCCCCTCGTAGGGAAAAGCTGGGTCCATCAGCAGGCCGCCGTCCTCGCCCAGCACGCGCAGGGTGGTGGTTTTATAGGCCCCGTAACTGGTCAGGGCATTGGCGATCACGCCGCCCGGAAAGCCCAGCATGAAGCTGACCGATTCCTCGACTTCCCTGAAGCGCGGGTCACCGCCGGGCTGGTGCTGAGCCGCAAACACCCACTGGGGCTCCTGACCCAGCACGAAGCGCAGGGTGTTCAGGCAGTAGATCCCCACGTCGGGGACCGGCCCGCCGCCGGCCAAGTCCCGCTTGAGGCGCCAGGCTTCGGGGTCGTCTTCCACCTGAACGTGAATGGAGTCGAGCAACTTGACTTTGCCCAGCGCGCCGCCCTGCACCGCCTCTCGCGCTGCCCAGTGTTCAGGGGTGTACTGACAGCGGTAGGCGGTCATCAGCTTGACCCCGGCCTCCTGGCAGGCGTCCACAATGGCCTGGGCGTCTTCCACATTCACGCTCAGGGGTTTTTCGCACAGGACATGCTTGCCCATCTGGGCGGCCCGCACGGCGTACTCACGGTGCAGGCTGTTGGGCAGCACGATATACACGGCTTCCACGTCGTCACGTTCAGCCAGACGGTCAAACTCTTCGTAGCTGTACACGTCCCTTTCAGTCAGGTTGAAGGCGCGGGCAAAGGCCTCGCCCTTGTCCTCTTCACTGGTGACCAGCGCGGCGATATAGGCTTCCTCGCTGATGCGGGCCGCCGGAATCAGTTCCTCGGCTGTCAACTTGCCAATGCCCACCAGCGCAAAGCCCACGCGCTGGGCCTGGGGGGTCGGAGGGTCAATGTCGGGTTTCAGAGGCATGCGCCCACCGTAAACGCGGCGGCCCCCAGGCACCATGCGGGCACCATTGAGCTGTTCTTCAGCCCAGCAAGACCTCTTCTGAAGAATTGGGCCTGAGCAGGAAGGACCTAGCGCCTGAGAGGCAGGCGCGTTGACCCCGCCAGGCCAGGACCGGTCCTTGCCACTACGGCTGAGACAGGTCGCCCGCGGCAGAGCGGCGCCCAGTGGCCCGGCCGGCGGAATGTTGCTGCCGCGCCTGGTCCAGCATGTCCTCGGCCTGCGCGCGGGCGGTGTCGGCGCACACCGTGGTGCCCAGCGTCAGGCGCAGGCCCGGCAGATCTGGCCAGGCCCGCGCGGCCAGCGCGCGGCGCAGCCGCTCCAGCAGCCGCTCGGCGCCCTCTGCGTCAGTGCCAGGCAGCAGCAGCGCAAGGTCGTCGCCGTCCAGGTGCGTCAGCAGGTCACCCCCACGAATCAGCTGCTGAATCTGACGGCCCGCGTCTTGCAGCACCCGCGCGGCGGCTGGGGCTGGCACCGGCTCGGCCCCGAAGTCCAGGCTCAGCACAGCCAGCGACAGGGGCTGATTCCCGCGCCGCGCCTGCTCGAACGCGCGTTCCAGCGCCGGCAGCAGGACGCGGCGCCCAGGCAGGCCGGTGCGGGGGTCCAGAAGGGCCTGGCCGGCCAGCTCGGCCCGCAGTGGCCCCAGGATGTGGTGGTGTTCCAGTCCCGCCTGCGCCAGCTGTAGCCCCTCAAGCCACTCGCGCTGGGCCGCCGCCACCTGTCGGCTGCGCTCCAGGTCCCGCTCGATGACCCGCACGGCGCTTTGCCGCTCGGCGGCGGCCCGGTTCAGCGCCACCGTCAGGCGCAGGTGTTCGCGCAGGTGGCGCAGCGCCCCTGTGAGTTCCTGGCGCGTTTCGTGCAGTGCGCACAGCTGCTTGTGGGCTTCGCTGGCAATCGCGTCGGCGTGCAGGCGTTCGGCCAGGGTCAGCGCGCGGTGCAGGGCGTCCCCGGCAGGGTCCAGCTGGCCGCCGTCCAGCAGGGTTGTGCCCCGGCGCAGCTGCACGCTGGCTTCCAGATAGAAGTCACCCATGCGCCCCACCAGGGTCAGGGCCTGCTCATAGGCGTCCAGGGCACTGGCGGCGTCGCCAAAGCGGCGGTGGGTGTCACCCAGGCTGGAGTAGATTTCCACCTGATTTTCCAGGTCGTCGGAGGTTTCAGACAGCTCGCCGGCCCGGCGCAAAGAACTCAGGGCGCCGTCCCGCTGGCTCAGGGTGGCCTGCAAGCTGCCCAGATTGGTCAGGGCCACAATCTCGTTGTAGGGGCTGCCGTGGACGCGCGCCAGATGCAGCGCCTCGTTCTGGTACGACAGGGCTTCCTCGTGGCGCTCCAAGGCCATGCACACGTTGCCAACGTTGTTGGTCGCGGCAATCCGCACGGTGGTGTTGCCCACACCCGTTGCCATCCGCAGCGCGCGCAGGGCGTAGTTCAGCGAGGCCGGGTTGTCGTCCAGGCGGTGATACACCAGCCCGATGTTATTCAGGCAGGCGCACAGATACCACTCGTTGCCCTGCGACTCAAACAGGGTCTGCGCCGTGAAGTGGGCTTCCAGGGCGCCGGGTAGCTGGCCCAGGCTGGAGCGCACGGTGCCAGTGCCCATCCAGCTGCGCGCCAGCCCCACGGTGTCGCCCGCCGCCTCATGGCCGCGCGCCGCTTCGTCCAGGGCGTCCAGAGCGGCGCGGTACTGGCCCATGCGGGAGAGGCTGCGGCCCAGTTCCAGCAGCGCCTGCGCGTGGGCGCCGCCGTCCTGCAAGGTGAGGGCCAGGGCCGCCGCTTCCTTTGCCCGGCGCACGGCGGCGGCCGGGTTCTTGTCCCACAGTTCGGCTGCCAGGGCCAGCAGCGCGCGCAGGCGCTCACGGCCCTGAGCGGTATGCACCTGACGCTCAAGCTGGTCCAGCAGGTCGGACATGGGTCTAGGACACAGTGTAGACCCCGGCGTTCAGGCCCGGCTCGGCCCAGCGGGACGCCCCGCTGCTGGTGTACGATAAAGCTCCTGTGTGGGGGAGCCTGCAGAAGTGGCCAGTCAACCGGAAGTTCAGCGGTCAGCCTGCCTCACGCCTGCACTCGGCGCCGCGCGCCCGCCGCTTTCTGGAGGCCGCGTGACGCCCCCCGCAACCCTCAGTGCCCCCCGCCCGGCCGTGCAGGGCACCGACGTGCCGACACTGGAGCGGCCCCTCTTCGTGCTGACGTTTTTCACGCCGCAGCAGCCGCAGTGGTCTCTGTCGAATCTGGCGCGGGCCAGTGGGCTGCCCAAGGCCAGCTGCCTGCGGGCGCTGCGGGTGCTGGAAAAATACGACCTGCTAGTGCGTGAGGGCGACCGCTACCGCCTGGGCAGCGGCTTTATCGCCATGAAAGCCCACGCCCAGCAGCACGCGCCTCCCCTGAATGTGGCGCTGCCGCACCTGGCCCACCTGGCCGAGCAGACCGGGCTGCAGGTGTCGTGGGCTGTGCTGGACAACGAACAGACCCTCTACACCGAGGTGCTGCCCCTGGCCGGGTCAGGGCTGGCGCCGGGGGACCGGCGTGCGCTGCTGGGGGACGCTTCAGGGCGTCTGCTGCTGGCCTTTGCCGAGCGCACCCTGCGCGAGCGGGTTTTTGCCGGGGCCGCCGCACTGGACCACGCCGAGCGCGCCACCCTGGACACCCTGGACAGCGTGAGCCGCCGCACCTGGCTCTCGGCGCCGGTGGCGCGTGACCACCTGGAGGGCGCGGTGCAGGTGGCCGCCCCCGCCTTCCGCGCCGGCGGACGCCTGGCGGCGGCCCTGGCCCTGACCTGGCCCGCCGCCCCCAGCACCTGGGCTGGTGCACACGACACCGTGCAGCATCTGGTGAACACCGCCCAGAAGGTTTCGCGCGATCTAGGATACGAACGGGCCTGGGTCACGGACACCACCTTCTTCCTTCAGGTGCTCACGCGGCTGTCCATGCCGGCCCTGTCTGACCTTCCCCGCCCAGAGTAGGGGCGAGAGGTACGGCGCGGCCAGGAAAAGGCGCGGTGGGCGGGGCTGACGCGCGACCAGAATGGCAAGGCCCGCTGTGGGGTGCTCCCTCTCAGCAGGAGTGCACCCGTTGAGGGCAGGGCAGCACCCCTCTCCCGAAACCCTGCAGACGGTCTCCGATTGAACCGCTGGCACAATCAGTAAAAGCCGACCGAAGAAAGCAGGAGCAGGAGACGGCTGACCGGCGTGGAGTTTTCACATCGGTTCTATTCCAACGTGTCAACGGAACACAGGGAATCTGCCTAACAGCGCCTGCCCGTTTCATTGAGGGCCACCGACGCCCCTCCACTCCACTTTCCCCGCTGTCTCTGATGAACACTCACTGTGTTCCCCTCAGCGTAGTTAAGGACCATCACTCTCAACCAGGCTGAGTTCCGCTGTGAGGCCCTGGGCGGGCGCCTCGTCACCCCCCTTTCCACCCTCACCAAACAAACTGCCTGGCCGATATGGCCAGGCAGTTTCTCCCAGGTGTTCAGCCGCAGAGGCTCTGGATCAGCGGTTTTCCACCAGGGTGTACTGGCCGCTGCCGGCGTAGGCGTACACTTCCCAGCGGTAGGAGCCGCTGGCGGCGTTGTAGGTGATGTTTTCGGTGCTGGTGCTGCCTTCGGCGGCGGCCACGTCCACCCAGGCGCTGCCGTTGTACTTCTGGAGGTACAGGTCGAAGTCGGTGCCGCTGGGACCCGTCAGCGTGGCCTTGAGGGTGCCGCCCGCGTACTGGAAGTAGCCAGGGTTGCCGGGCTGGTAGCTGGTGCCGCCGGCATACACGCTGCCCTTGTAGGTGGTGCCAGGCGTGGGGGTGGGGGGCTCGGGATTGGTGGTGCCGCTGGGGTTCGTGAACAGCAGCTTGTTGGGGCTGCCGGTGCCCACGTTCGAGATCTTGTTGGCCGAGGAGGCGTTGAGCAGCGCGCTCGTCACCTGCGCGTTGGTGTAGCTGGGGTTGGCCGCCAGGATCAGGGCGACGGCGCCGGCCACGTGGGGGGTCGCCATGCTGGTGCCGCTGATGGAGTTCGTGGCGCTGTCGCTGGAGTTCCAGGTGCTGGTGATGCCCGTGCCAGGCCCGAAGATATCCACGCAGTTGCCGAAGTTGGAGAAGGTGCTGCGCACGTCAGAGCTGTCGGTGGCGCCCACCGTGATGGCGCTGGCCGCGCTGGCCGGGCTGTAATTACAGGCGTTCTTGTTGTCGTTGCCGGCGGCGATGGCCATGATCAGGCCCTTGCTGGCGGCGTTGTTCACGGCGTCGTTGACCGCCTGGTCAAAGCCGCCGCCAATGCTGAGGTTGGCGACTGCCGGGCCGCTCTTGTTGTTCAGGGCCCAGTTGATGCCGGAGATGATGGCGCTGTACGCCCCGCTGCCCTGGCAGTTCAGAACCTTCACGGCCACCAGCTTGACGCCCTTGGCCACGCCGTAGGTGCTGCTGCCGATGGTGCCGGCGACGTGCGTGCCGTGCCCGTTACAGTCGGTGTTGTTGCCGTCGTTCAGGGCGTTGGTGCCCCAGACGGCGCGGCCGCCGAACTGGCTGTGGGAGGTGCGAATGCCGGTGTCAACCACGTAGGCCGTGACAGTGCTGGCGGTGGTGTCATAGGTGTAGGTGCCGCTGAGGGGACGGTCGCGCTGGTCGATGCGGTCAATGCCCCAGGTGGCGTTGCTCTGGGTGGCCACGGCGTGCGCCATGGCGTCTTGCTGGATGTACTTCACGCGCTTGTCGGCCCGCAGGGTGGCGAGGTTCTGGGCGCTCAGTTTGGCGGCAAAGCCGTTCAGGGCCTGGTTGTAGAGGTACTGAACAGTGATGCCCTGAGGATCCAGGCCCAGGGCGCTGACGAGGCCGCCGCTCTGGGTGGCCAGGGTGCTGGCGGAGGTGCCGCCGCTCAGCACGACGATGTACTGGCCAGGGATGGTGTCGGCGGCGTCCTGGCCCAGCACAGGCGCCAGCGCGGGGGCAGTGCGCGCCACCGTCGGCGCCGAGGCGTCGGGCACCCCAGCCTGCAGGGCGGTTTGCTGCCCACAGGCAGCCAGGAGGCCAGTAACGGTCAGAACAGCGGCAGTCAGACGTGCATTCATGGTGAAACCTCCTGGTCACCTGCCCCTTATGTAAAGAGCAAGCGGCCTGCCTCGGTGGCAAGATGAGATGACATTGAGCAGACAAATAAGTTTTATTCGTTTCACTGAGTGGAACAGTAGGGTTGTCTAGGTCGCTTATCAGAGGACCTCTACGCTGACTGTGCCTGGGATTTGAAAGGGCAGATTCTTTCAGGTTTTTTCTGAATTGATGCCTATAAACACAACGTTTTTAGCCCTCTCCTTCCCAGAGAGGGGCGGAGGAGAGCGGACTCATTGGCCTCTTGGTCAGCGTTGCACTGATTGAACCAGCAGGAGACTGCAATGCTGTCCGAACCGTTGGGTCTCTGGAATCAGTCAAGACAGAGCACTCAAGGAAAACCGTTCTTCTGGACGGGGGTTTTCAATTCAATATCCAGAGGATTAGGGCTGCTGCGCGCAGAGGTCGGAAGGCCAAGCAAGTGAAAGGGCCGGCGCTGACACCGACCCCTCATTGAAGGAAGTCCTCTCAGTGTTGGACAACACGGTCGAGCGGTCATAAGCGGCTCTCTATCACTGGCCCACTGGGCTGTTCATCACCTGCTCCTTTGCGTCGTACTCGGCGCGAGCAGCTTTGATCTCCGCCTGGTTACTCAGCGCCCACTGCACCAGCGCCTGAATGGTGGGCACCAGGGTTTGACCCAGGGGTGTCAGCGCATAGTCCACCCTCGGCGGGATGCTGGGATAGACGGTGCGGTCAACCACGCCGTCGCGCTCCAGCTTGCGGAGGGTCGCCGTCAGCATCCGCTGACTGATGCCGTCAATTTGCCGTTTGAGGGTGCTGAAGCGGGCCGGGCCCTGGGCAAGATTCACGATCACGCTCGCGGCCCATTTGTCACCGACCCGTTCCAGGATGCTCCGCACAGGACACTCGGCGTCGTCTGCCTGCGGACCACAGAGAGGCACATCGGTGATACTCGGTTCCCTTGGTGTGCTGTCTTCCATACCGGTCCAACATGGCACATACTCCATTCAGTTACGAATCCTGCCTTAGTTCTGTTTCGTAACCTGGATGGACACGGCCTGGCTGTCGTGGCGGTTTGACGTCAACCCAGCCTGCAGACCAGCGCCACCGCTGGTGCAGTGCAGGTACCAGACAGGTCTCAGGAGCAGTCCATTCGAGGACGGAAGACATCACCTGCCCAGCCCCCACGCATCCCTCTAACCGCCCCTTAGCTGTTGTTTCCAAGGAGAAATCACTTGACCCCCATTGACCCCACTTCACAGTCGTCAGGAGCAGGAACAGCGCAGACGCCGCTGACCACGCTTAACCCGGCTGCCGGGCACCTCACCATCATCAACACCTACACCGTGGCGCCCGAACGCGCGGACGCGCTGCTGGCGACGCTTATCCGCGCCACTGAGGAGACCCTGCTTTGTTCCGGGCTTCGTCTCGGCCAACTTTCACATCAATGCCGAGCGCACCCAGATTGTCAACTATGCCCAGTGGGAAAGTCGAGAGGCGCTGCTGAGGGCCGGAGGCGACCCCGCAGTGGTTACGCTCATTCAGGAGGCTGGCCAGATCGCCGAGCGGTTTACCCCAGTGCAGTACGAACTGCGGCAATCTATCGCGGGGGCCAGTGGCCTTGACTCGCTGAAACCTTGAGCCGGGCACACCTATTCTCAGGTGTGCCCGGTCAAGGCTGGGCCGAAGGGGAGTGGTCTTCAGGGGTCGCAGGGCGCCCGGTCAATCTTGACGTCGTAGCGGCCAGAGTTGTCCAGCGTATAAGAGTCATTGTGAGTGAGCCACAGGTGACCGCCCGCCGGCACACACGTCCATTCCGCAAACCCGTAGCCCCAGGTCAGGGCCGACGTGTCCGTCTTAGGCTGCCCCGGCTGGGTGACGCGGGCCACCAGGTTAAAGCGGTTTTGGACGTTGTCCGCCGGGAAGTCGTAGGTCCAGCCGGCGCGGTCCGTGCCTTCGGGGCCCAGAGGCCAGTTCAGCCAGGTGCCGTTGTCGCCCACAAACACTGTCCCGGCGGCCACCAGGCGCACTTTCGTGTTGGCCGGCAGCGTGATGCCCGTGTCCTGCCAGTTGTAGTCCGTGCCCCGGATGTCGAAACTCAGGTCGGGAGTCACGACCGTCACCGTCACTTCGCGGGTCAGGGTGCCGCTGACCGCGCGCACCTTGTACGTTCCGGGCTGGGCCGGGGCGGTGTAGGTGCCGTCTGCGCTCACGGTCCCCTGGTCAGCGCTCCAGGTGATGCTGGCCGGATTCAGGCCGCCGGTCAGCTGCACACGCAGAGGCAGGCTCCGGCCGACAAACACGGTGGCCGCGCTGGGCTGGACCGAGAACCCCGGCGTGTGCTCCTCGCGGTGGTGCGCCAGGACTTCCGCGTCGCGGTCAGTCAGCAGCACGTCCATCACGCAGGCCTCCAGGGCCGAGGGCGGCAGGGGCACATCTGGCGTGACAGGGTCGTTGTCGCGGCCCAGGCAGCGGTCTTCGGCCTGCTGAAAGGCCGCGGGGTCGCGTCCACGCAGGCCGTCCAGGGTCACGATCTGGCTGGGGAAACTGAGGTCCGTGAAGGTGGCGGTGGACTGGCCAGCGGCGTAGTCAAACAGCGAGGTTGCGTCCGTGACGCGCCAGCTGTGGCCAAAGGTCCAGTGGAGGTCGTGGGCACTGGGGTTTGTCAGGGGCTGACCGGCGCCCTGCACCACAAAGTCGTCGTCCTGGCCGTTGGCATTGCCCAGCAGGCCGGTGACCTGCCCGCGCCGCGCTGCGGCCAGCCGCAGGTGCACGGACGAGCCGTGCATCCGAACGAAGGTGCCGTCCGGCCAGGTCACGGTGACGCGGGCGCCGTCGCGGTCAATGCGGCCACCGCCCGGCAGGGTCACGGTGGGCACACCTGTCCCGATGCCCTGCCCATTCACCCGCAGCGCGCCGTCTCCGGCCACGTTCACGCGGTTCTGCCCGACCCGCAGGGCGTAGGCGCTGTTCCAGGCCACCTGACCGTAAAACCACCCGTTGGGTTCCTTGACCGTCCGCACCTGCACTTCAAAGTCGCCTGCGCTCTGGGTGGTGCGCGCCAGCACGAACTCGCCGACCAGTTGCAGGTCGTAGCGCTGGCCGTCCAGCGTTTCCAGGTGCGGGTCCCCGGTGCTGCCACCGTCCGGCGCCTCGCCCTTGCAGACAAAAGTGACGGTGGCGTCTCGCGTTGCAGTGTCCCCACCCACGCTAACCACGGCCCGGACGCTGGCCGAATGCACCGAGTCCTCGGGCACCTGGGGGCAGGTGAAGCTCAGGGGAATGCTCAGGTTGCCCTCGCCGCTCTCGAAGACGCCCGAGGCGGAGGCCGAGCTGCTGGCCCCGTTCCAGCTCAGGTCGTAGTGTGCGGGGGCGCCGCCCTCCTTGACCGTCAGCCCCACCGTTTTGGTCACGGTTTTGCCCGCCCGGCCCTCGGCGCGCGAGTTGGGGGGGTCCAGGGTCACCAGCAGGTTGCGGCAGGTGATGTCAATGCCCCCCACATACCCCGCCGCTGGCACGTGACCAAACAGGCGGTTATGCGACAGCAGCATCAGGTGGCCGCTGTCACCCATGCGGTCGCACAGCGCCTGCGTGACCTCGATAGGCTGGGTGTCCAGGCGCGCGGCGTCTTCGCTGCCAGGGCTCTCCACGATAAAGTTCGGCACGTCGGCCCCCAGCGCGAAAGTCTCGTCACCGTCCACCCACACGCTGCCCCGGCGGGCCACCAGGCTGCCCGCGTCGGCCAGCAGGCCCGTCACGTCTTCCAGGGTGGCCTGCCCGCCCAATTGCAGGCGGTCCCCCACCCGCACCCGGCCGCCGCCGAAAGGCTGACCATTTTTCAGGGCCTCAAAGTCACCCTCGCCCACCGGGCGGTAGAAGTTCAGTTCGGCAGGGCGCCAGGACAGCACGTCAAAGGGGCCCAGGTCAGCCAGTCCCAGCCGGCTCAGGGCCTCCGAGACTGCCCGCACGAACTTCAGGTCCGTCTCCACGCTCAGGGCTGCGCCGGCCTCGGTGGGGGTTTCACGGTTCTGGGCCACGGTGATGTCGTCCCCGTACACGGCCTTGAACTCGGGGCCAATCTTGACGGTCACCAGTTCCAGCTTGGTGGCTTCCAACAGCGGGTCGAGCCAGCCGCCCAGGTTCAGCCACCCCGAGAGGCGTTTCAGGGCGCGGGTGGTCTGACCGCCCACGATCATGTTCAGGCTGCCGGTGCCGTACAGGCCTGCTTGCTGCTCGAACGTCCAGGCCTTGAAATCCGGTTCCAGGGTCCAGTCCAGGGTGGGGGTGGCGGGCAGCACCTGCACCCCCCGCCGGTAATCGGAGTCGTGGCGCCCGGCCACGTCGGCGTCGGTGCTGACCGGCACGATGACCTTGACGCTGGCGGTGGCCTCAGCTTTCAGGTGGGGGCCGCCTTCCAGCTGCATGGAGGCCTCGAAGCTGGGGGTCAGGGTCACAGTGGGCGAGAGTACGGCGGCAAACGGCCCTGTGATGGGCAGGTCAATGTCGAGTTCGCCCAGTTCACAGCTCACCTCGGCCGAGCCGCCGCCCCGGAACTCCGCAGAAGATTTGAGGCCCAGCTGCGCGGTCAGTTTGGCGGCCATGACAGGCTCAGCCGACATCAGGTCGGCGTAGACATCGAAGTCGAAGTCATGTGTCAGCTCCAGCGGCTGCACCGACCCGTTCCCCAGCTGGCCCGAGACCTCGCACAGCTCGCCCGGTCGCGGCCGGGCCTGACGTGAAGCGCCCCCGGCCGGCGCCGCGACCTGATGAACGCGGGCCAGGTCCCAGCCCTGGGCGGTCAGGCGGGTGGTGTCCAGCCGCAGGTCGTACTTACCCAGATACAGGGCGATGGCCTCGGTCTCCAGCTGCACCAGGCTGTACTCGCCCCGCGTTTCGGCGGCGCGCACCGTGCCCATGACCGTGGCGCCCCCCTGCCCCAGCAGCCGCGTGCCCAGCGCCGGGGCCGGGCCCCGCAGCACCACCGGCTCGCGCACCAGCTGAACCTTCCCGCCGTCCAGGGGCCGCGTCACCAGCGCCGCCTGCAACTCCTGAACCGAGAACCCGCCCACCAGGCCGTTTTCAATGCCGGGCAGCGGAAAGTTGCCGGGGTCAGCGCCTTCTGGAAGGTGACCCACCGGAAAGATCACCTGCTGGTCACTCAGCAGTTGGGTGCCCTTGGTGGCGGTGGCGGTGGCGACCAGCACGGGCGGCGCGGTCAGCACCGTGCCCGCCGGCCCCGTGGCCCGCACCGCTATTAAGCTGGACCCCACGGCCGAGGTGGCTGTGACGCGCACCCGGCCCTTGCCCAACGGCTCGACCGTGTATGCGCCGCGCGCCGAATTGGCCCATTCCAGCGAGGCCAACACCTCGTCCGGCAGTGACGCGCCGGGCCGGGCGGGGTCAAAGTAGTGCACCGTCAACTCGGCGCTGTCGCCCGCACGGGTCAGCAGGGCCGCGCTGGGGGTCACGTACAGACTGGGCGCGGCGCGGCCCGGCAGCGGGCGACCGGGCGAGGCCGGTGCGGGGGTGCCCTGAGGGGCCACGCTGGCATGGGGGCTGGCCGCAGCCTGCGCAGGGCTTTGAGCCACTGGAGCGGCGGGCGTGTTCAGGCCGCAGGCTGTCAGGGCCAGGCACGTGCCGGTCAGCAGCAGCGTCCGCAGAGGCCGCCGGGGCGAGGACGGAAAGACAGTGGTGGGCGGGTGGGGGTCGTTCATGCGCGTTCCTCCTGGGCCGCGCGCCTGGCCTGAGGACCGGGGGCGAGGTGGCACGCGTCACGGTAAGAGGGGCCTGCTCATACGCCACTCGCAAGAACAGGGCGTTTGGTAACGGGGTGGTGGAGAGTGAGCTGAGGAGAGGCCGTCTTCAGGCGCTGGAGACAGATC